>CAMLCW010000115.1 GCA_946478645.1 uncultured Variovorax sp. | reverse complement strand
CTGGCGGGGCTGCTTGCGCACGGCGGCGAGGTGCTGCTCTTTGGCGAACGCGCGGCGAAGCTGCCGCACCGGCTGCGCGCGCAGCGCGTCTCGTGGCTGGGCCAGAGCGGTGCCGCGGGCGAGGGCAGCGCCGACGACCTGATGGTCTACGACATCGCGATGCTCGGCCGCCTGCCGCACCAGCGCTGGCTCGCCGCGCCGAGCGCGGCCGACCGACAGGCGGTGGAGCGCGCATTGCGCAGCACCCAGGCCTGGGACTGGCGCGACCGCCCGCTCGGCCAGCTCTCTGGCGGCGAGCGCCAGCGCGTGCTGCTCGCGCGCGCGCTCGCGGTCGAGGCCGAGCTGCTGCTGATGGACGAGCCGCTCGCCAACCTCGATCCGCCCCACCAGGCCGACTGGATGCAGGCCGTGCGCGCCCTGGTGGCCGAGGGGCGAACGGTCGTCAGCGTGCTGCACGAGCTGCCGATGGCGCTGGCCGCCGATGCGCTCGTGGTGATGGACAAGGGCCGCGTGGTGCACCACGGCGGCAGCAGCGACCCGGCCACGCATGCGGCGCTGGAGCGCGTGTTCGACCACCGGATCCGGGTGCATCGCGTGGCGCAACAGTGGATTGCGTTGCCGTCATGAAGCGGGATCGGGATCGGACTTCCGGACGCAGAGGGCGCAAAGGTTTCGCAGAAGTCGCAGAAGAAGACATTGAAAATTTTGTTTTGATTTTTTTTTGCGTCCTTTGCGAAACCTTCGCGTCCTCTGCGTCCGGAAGTCCGCTTTCTCCACCCTTGAAAAGAAGCCCAAATGCAAATCGAAACCCCACCCACCGACAAGCCCTACGACAAACCCGAAGGCGAGCGCCGCGGCATCGTCATCGTCAACACCGGCGACGGCAAGGGCAAGAGCACCGCGGCCTTCGGGCTGGCGCTGCGTGCGCACGGCCGCGGCAAGGCGGTGAAGATCTACCAGTTCATGAAGGTGCCGTCGGCGCGCTTCGGCGAGCACCGCATGTTCGAGCAGATCGGCATTCCGATCGAGGGCCTCGGCGACGGCTTCAGCTGGAAAAGCCAGGACCTCGAACGCTCGGCGCAGCTGGCGCGCGACGGCTGGGAGAAGGCTAAGGCGGCGATCCTCTCGGGCGAGCACTTCATGGTCGTGCTCGACGAGATCACCTATCCGCTGATCTACGGCTGGCTGCCGCTCGACGGCGTGCTCGACACGCTGCGCACGCGGCCCGCGCATGTGCACGTGGTGCTCACCGGCCGGCGCTGCCCGCCGGAGATCGTGGAGTTGGCCGACACAGTGACCGACATGACGATGGTCAAGCACGCGTTCAAGGCCGGCATCCCCGCGCAGCGCGGCATCGAAGACTGAACGGACGACCGCCTCCATGCCGGGAGCGCCCTCAGCAGCCGCTGCCGCGGCCCTTGTCGCCGCGCTGTGGCTCGCGCTCGCGATCGACCGTTGGCTGGGCGAGCCGGCCGCGCGCTGGCACCCGGTGGTGGGGATGGGGCGCTACCTCGGCTGGATCGGTGCGCGCTTCGCGCCGCGTGTCGAAGCAGCGCGCACGTCGCATCGTGCAAAGCACTTTGCCTCGGGCGCACTCGCTTGGTGCGGGGGCGCGGTCTTCGTCGGCGCCGTGGCGTTGGCTTTGCAGCAATCGACCTTTCAATGGCTGCCTTGCTGGGCCGCCGCGCTGGTGCTCGGCTTGGCGCTCAAACCGCTCTTCGCCTGGCGCATGCTGCGCAGCGAAGTGCTCGCTGTCGAGGCGGCGCTCGGCCTGTCGCTCGAGGCGGGGCGCGCGCGGCTGGCGTGGCTCGTGAGCCGCGACGTCGATGCGCTTGACCAACGCGAAGTGCGCGAGAGCGCGATCGAGTCGCTGGCCGAGAACCTCAACGATTCGCTCGTCGCGCCGCTGTTCTGGTTCATGCTGCTCGGCCTGCCGGGCGCGGCGGTCTATCGTTTTGCCAACACGGCCGATGCGATGTGGGGCTACCGCGGCGAGCGCCAGGGCCGCGACTGGACCTGGTTCGGCAAGTGGGCCGCACGCGCCGACGATGTGCTGTCATGGCTGCCGGCGCGGCTCACCGTGCTGTTGCTTGCGCTGGCAGCGGGGCGCTGGCCGCAGGGCGTGGTTCGCGAGGCGCGCCGCACGCCGTCGCCCAACAGCGGCTGGCCGATGGCGGCGATGGCCTTGCTGCTGGGCGTGCGGCTTGCCAAACCCGGCGTTTATGCGCTGAATGCCGACGGGCGGCCCGCCGCCGCCGCAGACACGCACCGCGCCGCGCAGTGGGGCGGCCGGGCGGTGCTGGCCATGGCGGTTTGCGCGTCGCTGGTGCTCGTCCTCGCATCGGCAAGGGTTTAGGCGATGGCGAACGAACCGACTGCATCTTCCACTGCGCAACACGGCGGTCCCGACGCGGGTGGCGTGGCCGCGCACGATTTTTCGACCAACGGCAATGCCGCAGGCCCGTGTCCCGCGGCGGTGTCCGCGCTGCGCGATGTCGACGCGCGCCACTATCCCGATCCGGCCTACACCGCGCTTCGCAGCGCACTGGCGCGCTTTCATGGCGTGTCGGCCGAGCGCATCGTGATCGCGGCGAGCGCGAGCGAGTTCATTCACCGGCTCAGCGCCGCGTTCGCGCAGATCGGCGGCCTGCATGTGCTGCTGCCCGCGCACAGTTATGGCGACTACGCGCGCGCCGCATCGGCCTGGGGCCTGCAGGTTCTGCCGGCCGACGCCGCCGAGGCACACGATGGCGTGGCGCTGCGCTGGTGCTGCGAGCCGTCAAGCCCGCTCGGCCAGGCGGAGTCCGGCCTCGCGCGGCATGCCGCGGCGGCGGGCCTCTGCGTGGTCGACATGGCGTACGCGCCGCTGCGCCTCGAAGGCGCGCCGTCGATCGACGCGCCGGCGCGGCACGGTGCCTGGGAAATGTGGACGCCGAACAAGGCCCTGGGCCTGACGGGCGTGCGCGCCGCCTATGCCATCGCGCCCGAAGGCGAAGCCGCGCTGGCGATGGTGCGGCGGCTGGAGCGGCTTGCGCCCTCGTGGCCGGTCGGCACGCACGGTGTGGCGCTGCTCGCCTGCTGGATCGGCGACAGTGCCCAAGCCTGGCTCGCGCGCAGCCTGCACACCTTGCGCAGCTGGAAGGCGCAGCAGCGCGCGCTGTGCGAATCGCTCGGCTGGCAGTGCTTGCCGAGCGACGCCAACTTCTTCTGTGCGCGCCCCGATGTGCCTTACGCGCCGCTCGCCGCTGCGCTGCGCGCCGAGGGCATCAAGCTGCGCGACTGCGCGTCTTTCGGTCTGCCGGGCCTGGTGCGGCTCGGCGTGCTGCCGCCCGCGAGCCAGCAGGCGCTGAAGGAAGCCTGGACCCGTGCGACCATCCGCATTCCGCACTGAACCGAACCGAACCCGAGGCTGATGCCATGCTGATCGCCATCACCACGCTCTTTCTCTGCCAGCTCGCGGGCGAACTGCTCGTGCAGTGGCTCGCGCTGCCGATTCCCGGACCGCTGATCGGCATGCTGCTGCTGTTCGTCGGGCTGCTCGTGCGCGGGCGCGTGCCCGAGGCGCTCGAAGCCACGTCGGGCCACCTGCTGCGCAATTTGATGCTGCTGTTCATCCCGGCGGTGGCGGGCGTCATGCTGCACTTCGAGCGCGTGGGACGCGAGTGGCTGCCGTTCCTGGCGGCCGGCATCGTGGGCGCCGCCTTCACCATGACCGTGACCGCGTTCACGCTGCGCTGGATGATCCGCATCACCGGGAAGGACGCCGAATGAACCCGCCCGCCCGGCTGTTCGAGGTCTGGACCTTCCTGGCCCAGTCGCCGCTGCTCTGGCTGTCGCTCACGCTGCTGGCCTACCTCGGCGCGCTGTGGCTGCATGCCAAGAGCGGGCGCAATCCGGTGGTCAACCCCGTGCTGGTGTCGGTCATCGTCATCGTCGCGGTGCTGCTCGCGACGCGCACGCCCTACGACACCTACTTCGAAGGCGCCCAGTTCGTGCACTTTCTCATCGGCCCCGCCACCGTGGCCTTGGCCGTCCCGCTCTACGGCCAGATCGCGCGGCTGCGGCGACTCTGGCTGCCGATCGGCGTCGCGCTCATCGTGGGTTCGGTCGCCGCCATCGTCTCGGCCGTTGGCATCGCCTGGGCGCTCGGCGGTTCGCACGAACTGCTGATGTCGCTCGCGCCCAAGTCGGCCACCATGCCAATCGCCATGGGCGTGGCCGAGAAGATCGGCGGCCTCGCATCGCTGGCGGCCGTGGCCGCGGCCGTCGCAGGCATCTCGGGCGCCATCATGGCAACCGGACTGCTGAATCTGCTGCGCATCGAGGAACCCGCGGTGCGCGGCTTCGCGGTCGGCATGGCGGCGCACGGCATCGGCACCGCGCGCGCGATCCAGGTCAGCGAGACGGCAGGGGCGTTTTCGGCGCTGGCGTTGGGGTTGAACGGCATTGCGACGGCGTTGCTGGTGCCGTTGTTGATCAAGGTGTTTGGGGGCTTTTGAAGCGAGCGCAGTGCAAGCTCGCCGTTGTGCTTGCGTCTTCCCCGTTTTGCCCAGACCGATCAGATCGCCGATGCCAACAGCCGCTCGCCTTCCCTACGACCCTGGTCAAAAGTGAGTTGGATGTTCGTGCCGCTCGTGAAATCGAGCGTCCCCGCGGCCACGGGTTGCGTGGGCTGAAGGTAGACTCGCTCGCAATGCGCAAAGATCTGCGGCAAGGCCGGTCGGTGGCGGGTGAGCAAGACCAGGGTTTTGGCATCGTGTTCGCGCGACGCAGGCAAGGGAACGCTGTCGTGGAAGCCACCGTCCATGGCTGGCCTGCCCTGCACGTAGTGAAGGGGCGTCAGCGGCAGTGCCGAGCCCGCCGAAAGCAGCAGGTTGTGCGCTTCGCCCAGATCGCCGCAACGATGGAGTTCATGGTGCTCCGCGCGAAATCCCACGCGGTGGGGCAGATGGCCGTGAATTCCTTTGAGCCAGAACTTCTCCGTGGCGTAGAGGCCGAGGGCCAGCGCGGCCGACAGCCGTGCCGGTATCCGCGGCATGAGCCGCGTCACGACGACATCGATCTTCAGCGCTGAGTCCTTGAGCCGCGCCAGGCCCTCCTCGTCCAGGAAGCTCTCCACCCAGGTGCGAAACACTTTTGACAGGATGAAAGGTCGTCGCCCGCGCAGCAGTTCCTTCCACTCGGCGTTGCGCGGAATGCTGTCGAAGCAGGCCACGCCTTGGCGCAACGAGGCCTGGAGCTTGCCGGTGCCGACGGCCGTGGCCACGCTTGCGCCCGCGCTGGTTCCGATGAAGCGCTCGGGGCGCCAGCATGCATGGTCGCGAAGCGCGTCGGCCATGCCTCCCTGCCACCAGCATCGATTGCCGCCGCCAGCAAAGACGATATGCGTGTAGGTGCGGGCGAGCAGTTGGGTGGGGCTGAGGCGTTGCAGATCAGGCAAAGGAACTCCGGGAGCGGGTCGACCCGATCGTACCGGCTCCCTGCGCGCGTCCGCCTTCGCTGGACAGCCCCCTCAGCGCCGCTGCAACCGCGCGTTCTTCGCAAACAGCTCCGCCGCCCAATCCACAAACGCCCGCACCTTCGCGCTCAGGTGCCGGTTGGGCGGGTACACCACATGGATCGGCAGCGGATCGCGGTGCCAGTCGGGCAGCAGCTCGATCAGCTCGCCGCTCTCGAGCAGCGGTTCGGCCTGGAAGCTGATCACCTGCGAGATGCCGAAGCCGCCGAGCACCGCGGCAAGGTGGGCGTTGCTCTCGTTGACCGACACGCGATAGGGCCCGTTGAGCTCGACGTACTCGTCGCCCTTCTTGAACTCGTGCGGATAGATGCGCCGCGTGCTGCCCGAAAAGTAGCTCACGACGTGGTGGCGCTTCTCGATGTCGTTCGGATGCTGCGGCTTGCCGTAGCGCTTGACGTAGGCGGGCGACGCCACGGTCACGAAGTGCAGCGTGCCGATGCGCCTCGCCACCAATGACTGGTCGCTGAGCTCGCCGGCGCGGATCACGCAGTCGACGTTGTCGCTGATGAGGTCGACCGCGCGGTCGCTCACGCCGAGGTCGACCTGGATCTCGGGGTAGCGGTCGCAGAAGGTGGCCAGCTCGGGCAGGATGATCAGCCGCGCCACCGAGGTGCCGACGTCGATGCGCAATCGCCCCGTGGGGTTGGCCTGGGCATTGGTCATGCTGGCCTCGATGTCGTCGAAGTCGTTCAGAAGGCGCGCCGCGCGCTCGTAGTAGGCGGCGCCGTCGGGGGTGACGGTGACGCGCCGCGTGGTGCGGTTGAGCAGCTTCACGCGCAGGCGCGATTCGAGCGCCTGGATCTGCTTGGTGACGGTTCCCTTGGGCAGGGCGAGCGAGTCCGCTGCGCGCGTGAAGGTGCCGGCTTCCACCACGCGGACAAAGATCCGCATTGCCTGGATTTGATCCATGGATGAACTTGTTCCTGGGGCTCGGCCCTTGCCGAGGGAGGCGGATTCTCACACAAGCAAGCAAATCCCCAGTGCGATACGGATTGTTCGCCGTTTGGAAACAGAGTAGGGGCGGCTTGCCTGTTGAACGCCACACCGGGCGCCGTATATTTCGACTATCGCCAATCCACCCTGAGGCTGCCCATGTCACCCCGTCCATCGTCCCGCTCTGCCGACGCCGCCGCGATTGCCGCGGCCGACGGCGTGGAAGCCGATCTCTCGATCGCGCTGCCCGGCCGCGACCCCGTGGATGCGCGGGTCTACGGCCAGCGCCCGCGCGGCGAGACCGTGCCGCTGGTGCTGCATTTCCATGGCGGCACCTTCGTCTGCGGCACGCTCGACAACGGCCGCAACGTGGCGCGCCTGCTGGCGGGTGCCGGTGCGGTGGTGGTGTCGGTGGCCTATCCGCTGGCGCCCGAATCGCCGTTCCCCGAACCCATCGAGGTCGGCTATGCCGCGCTCGAATGGCTCTACAAGCAACGCACCAAGCTCGGCGGCAAGGGCGCCCAGGTGTACCTGGCCGGCGAAGAGGCCGGCGGCAACCTGGCGGCGGCGGTGGCGCTGATCGCGCGCGACCGCGCCCATCCGCCGATCGCGGGGCAGATCCTGCTGTCGCCGATGCTCGATCCCTGCGCTGGCACGGCCTCGCTGCGCCAGGCCACGAACGACGCGGCCGAATGCCGCTGGGCCAAGGGCTGGGAGAAGTACCTGAGCTGCCCCTCGAACGCGATGCATCCGTATGCCGTGCCGAGCGGCTCGCTGCGCCTGTCGGCGCTGGCCCCCGCGCTGGTGCTGGTGGGCGAGCACGACGCCATGCGCGACGAGGCGCTGACTTTTGCCGGCCGCCTGCGCGCAGCGGGCATCGAAGTGACCAGCAGCGTGCTGCCCAGCGCCGCCGATTGGCCCAAGGCCCTGTACGACCCCGAGCCCTCGGGCTGCAAGGCCTGCGAGGCCAGCGTGCAGCAGCACTTCCGCGAGTTCTTCAGCGCCACCACGCCGCCGCCCGCGGCGCCTGAGCCCAGCTAGGCGCGCGAGCGCCGCCCACCCCCAGTAGCGGCCGCCGCCTCGCCCGAGGCGCGCGACGGGGGCCCGTTTTTCCCTGAAATTCACCTCCTGGTGCCAAAAGCGCCGGGATGGCCTGTCGCATCCCAAAAAAGTCATCGAGAAGGACGAACCATCATGTCGAACAACAAGCAGCCGAACCTTTCTTCCCGGGCCCGCAAGGGCTTGTGGCCCGCCGTGACCGGGCTGACCGCGGTGCTCGCGGTCGCCGCCGCGGTGCTGGGCATGCACAGCTTCAAGGCCGAGGCCACGGCGCCGGCCGCCGCGCCGCAGGGCACGCCGGTGTCGGTCGCGACCGTCAAGCCGAGCGAGGTCAATGCCTGGGACGAGTTCTCGGGCCGGCTCGAGGCGGTGCAGCGCGTGGACGTGCGCTCCCGCGTGGCGGGCGCCGTGCAGGCGGTGCACTTCCGCGAAGGCGCGCTGGTGAAGCAGGGCGACCTGCTGATCACCATCGACCCCGCGCCCTATGCCGCCGAAGTGGAGCGCGCCGAGGCGCAGGTCGCATCGGCACAGGCCCGCCAGGCGTTTGCCCGCAGCGAGCAGGAACGCGCCAAGCGCCTGTGGAACGAGCAGGCCATTGCCCAGCGCGAATACGACGAGCGCGTGAACGCCAGCCGCGAGGCCGACGCCAACCTGCGCGCGGCGCAGGCCTCGTTGCAGTCGGCGCGGCTGAACCTGGGCTACACCCAGGTGCGCGCGCCGGTGGCGGGGCGCATCGGCAAGCTCGAGATCACGCAGGGCAACCTGGTGGCCGCGGGCCCCGGTGCGCCGGTGCTGACCACGCTGGTGTCGGTGAGCCCGATCTACGCGAGCTTCGATGCCGACGAGCAGGTGATCACCCGCGCGCTGCGAGACCTGCCGAGCGGTGCCGGCGCCCGCGGCCAGATCGATTCGATCCCGGTGCAGATGGGCACCGCCGGCCTCGAGGGCACGCCCTTCACCGGCAAGCTGCAACTGATCGACAACCAGGTCGACGCGCGCAGCGGCACGGTGCGGGTGCGCGCCGCCTTCGACAACAAGGACGGCACGCTCATTCCGGGCCAGTTCGCCCGCATCCGCATGGGCCAGGCGCGCAGCGACACCGCGCTGCTGGTGAGCGAGCGCGCGATCGGCACCGACCAGAACAAGAAGTTCGTGATGGTCGTGGGTGACGACAACAAGGCGGTCTACCGCGAAGTGACGCTGGGCGGCCCCATCAACGGACTGCGCGTGGTGAGCAAGGGCCTGAAGCCCGGCGAGCGCGTGGTGGTCAACGGCCTGCAGCACATCCGCCCCGGCGCATTGGTGGTGCCACAGGACGTGACGATGGACGCCCGGGCCGACACCCCCAAGCAAGAACAACAACAGCAACAACCGGAACGCGTGGCCGAGGCCGCGAAGTCCTGAACTCGAGAGGGGAGCGCCTCGCGCTCACCGGAGAACGCACATGAATCTCTCTAAATTCTTCATCGACCGGCCGATCTTTGCCGGCGTGCTGTCGGTCCTGATATTGATCGCCGGCCTGATCGCGCTGCGCGGGCTGCCGATCTCGGAATACCCCGAGGTGGCGCCGCCGCAGGTGGTGGTGCGCGCGCAGTACCCGGGCGCCAATCCCAAGGTGATCGCCGAGACGGTGGCGACGCCGCTCGAGGAACAGATCAACGGCGTCGAGGGCATGCTCTACATGGGCAGCCAGGCCACCACCGACGGCGTGATGACGCTGACTGTGACCTTCCGCCTCGGCACCGATCCCGACAAGGCGCAGCAGCTGGTGCAGAACCGCGTCGCGCAGGCCGAGCCGCGCCTGCCCGAGGAGGTGCGCCGCCTCGGCCTCACCACGGTGAAGAGCGCGCCCGACATCACGATGGTGGTCCACCTCGTGTCGCCGAACGGGCGCTACGACATCGACTACCTGCGCAACTACGCGGTGCTCAACGTCAAGGACCGTCTCGCCCGCATTGAGGGCGTGGGCCAGGTGCAGATCTGGGGCGGCGGCGAATACGCGATGCGCATCTGGCTCGATCCGCAGAAGGTGGCGCAGCGCGGCCTCTCCGCGGGCGACGTGGTGACCGCGATCCGCGGCCAGAACGTGCAGGCCGCGGCCGGCGTGATCGGCGCATCGCCCGGGCTGCAGAATATCGACGTGCAGCTCTCGGTGAATGCCCAGGGCCGGCTCTCGACCGAGGAAGAGTTCGGCGACATCATCGTCAAGACCGATGCCGGCGGCGCGGTGACGCGGCTGCGCGACATCGCGCGCATCGAACTGGGCGCGGCCGACTACTCGCTGCGCTCGCTGCTCGACAACGACGCCGCCGTGGGCGTGGGCGTGTTCCAGTCGCCGGGCTCCAACGCGCTCGACATCTCGGCCAACGTGCGCAAGACGATGGACGAGCTCAACAAGAACATGCCCGAAGGCCTCGAATACCGCATTGCCTATGACCCGACGCAGTTCGTGCGCGCATCGATCGAATCGGTGATCCACACGCTGCTCGAAGCCATCCTGCTGGTGGTGCTGGTGGTGATCCTGTTCCTGCAGACCTGGCGCGCCTCGATCATTCCGCTGTTGGCGGTGCCGGTGTCGGTGATCGGCACCTTCGCGGTGCTGCACATGCTGGGCTTCTCGATCAACGCACTGAGCCTGTTCGGGCTGGTGCTCGCGATCGGCATCGTGGTCGACGACGCGATCGTGGTGGTGGAGAACGTCGAGCGCAACATCGAGGCCGGGCTCTCGCCGCGCGACGCGACCTACCGCGCCATGCGCGAGGTGTCGGGCCCGATCATCGCGATCGCGCTGGTGCTGGTGGCCGTGTTCGTGCCGCTGGCCTTCATCAGCGGCCTCACGGGGCAGTTCTATCGCCAGTTCGCGGTGACCATCGCGATCTCGACGGTGATCTCGGCGATCAATTCGCTCACGCTGTCGCCCGCGCTCGCTGCATTGCTGCTGCGCGGCCATGACCAGCCCAAGGACGCCTTGACGCGCGGCATGGACCGGGCCTTCGGCTGGCTGTTCCGCGGCTTCAACAAGCTGTTCCATCGCGGCTCGGAGGCCTACAGCGGCGGCGTCAAGGGCGTGATCTCGCGCAAGACGCTGATGATGGTGATCTACCTCGCGCTGGTGGCGGTGACCTTCGGGCTCTTCAAGGCGGTGCCGAGCGGCTTCGTGCCGACGCAGGACAAGCAGTACCTGATCGGCTTCGCGCAGCTGCCCGACGGCGCCACGCTCGACCGCACCGACGACGTGATCCGCCGCATGGGCGAGATCATGAAGAAGAACCCGAACGTCGAGGGCACGCTGGCCTTCCCGGGCCTGTCGATCAACGGCTTCACCAACAGCTCCAACTCGGGCATCGTGTTCGCCATGCTCAAGCCGTTCGAGCAGCGCACGCGCGCCGACCAGAGCGGCGGCGCCGTGGCGGGCCAGCTCAACCAAGCCTTCGGGGGCATCCAGGACGCGTTCATCGTCATGTTCCCGCCGCCGCCGGTGGCGGGCCTGGGCACCACGGGCGGCTTCAAGCTGCAGCTCGAAGACCGCGCCTCGCTCGGCTACGACCAGATGGACGCGGCGGTGAAGGCCTTCATGACGAAGGCGCAGCAGGCGCCCGAGCTGACCGGCATGTTCTCGAGCTGGCAGGTCAACGTGCCGCAACTCTATGCCGACATCGACCGCACCAAGGCGCGCCAGCTCGGCGTGCCGGTGACGGACATCTTCGACACGATGCAAATCTACCTCGGCAGCCTGTATGCGAACGACTTCAACAAGTTCGGCCGCACCTACAGCGTGCGCGTGCAGGCCGATGCGCCTTACCGCGCGCGGGCCGAAGACATCGGCATGCTCAAGGTGCGCTCGACCTCGGGCGAGATGATTCCGCTGTCGGCGCTGATGAAGGTCGAGCCCACGTTCGGCCCCGAGCGCGCGATGCGCTACAACGGCTACCTCACGGCCGACATCAACGGCGGTGCGGCACCGGGCTTCTCGTCGGGCCAGGCGCAGGACGCCATCGAGCGCATCGCCGCCGAAACGCTGCCCAAGGGCATCGAGTTCGAATGGACCGACCTGACATACCAGGAGATCCTGGCGGGCAACTCGGCCTTCATCGTGTTCCCCATAGCGATCCTGCTGGTGTTCCTGGTGCTGGCCGCGCAGTACGAAAGCCTGACCTTGCCGATCGCGATCATCCTGATCGTGCCGATGAGCCTGCTGGCCGCAATGACGGGCGTGTGGTTGTCGGGGGGCGACAACAACGTCTTCACGCAGATCGGGTTGATCGTGCTGGTCGGGCTCAGTGCGAAGAACGCGATCCTGATCGTGGAGTTCGCGCGGGAGCTCGAGTTCGCCGGGCGCACCCCGATCCAGGCCGCGATCGAGGCGAGCCGGCTGCGCCTGCGCCCGATCCTGATGACCTCGCTGGCCTTCGTGATGGGCGTGCTGCCCCTGGTGCTGGCGACCGGTGCGGGCTCGGAGATGCGCAAGGCCATGGGCGTGGCGGTGTTCGCCGGGATGATCGGCGTGACGGCCTTCGGCCTGTTCCTGACGCCGGTGTTCTACGTGCTGCTGCGCCGCTTTGCGGGCAACCGTGTGCTGAAGCAGCACGGCGAGGTGCCGCACGGCGATGACTTCGTCTCGGCGGCGCATCCCGCGGCGCCGGCTGCACCGGCCTCGCACGGCGGCGCGGGCGGCGGCGGCGGGCTGCACCCGGTGCCGGCTTCGCCACGGCCCTCGCATGACTGAACGACAAGAACAGAACGAACAAAGAAGGAAGCTCATCATGAACTTCAAGCTCCCATCCCGATTCGCCACGCCGCTGCGTGCGGCCGTGCTGCCGCTGGTGGCCGCGCTGGCCCTGGCCGGCTGCGCGAGCGTGCCTTCGGGCCTGCCCGAAGTGCCGACCACCGCCGAGTTCAAGGAGCAGGGCGCCGCGCCGCCTGCGGGCTGGACCCGCGCCGTGCCCTCCGAGGGCGCCGAGCGCGGCCCGTGGTGGCTGGCCTTCAACGACCCCGTGCTTAACGCGCTGGTCGAGAAGGCCGACGTGAACAACAACAACATCCAGGCTGCCGCGGCGCGGCTTGCCGAAGCGCGTGCGCTCGCGCGCAGCGCCCAGGCCGACCGGCTGCCGCAGATCGGCCTCGGTGCCGGCGCCAACCGCGGCGCCGGGCTCGACAAGGCCATGGCCAGCACGCGACCGGCCACCATGACCAACATCGGCGCCACCTTCTCGTACGAGCTCGACCTGTTCGGCCGGCTCTCGGGCGCGAGCGATGCGGCGCGGCTCGATGCGCAAAGCCGCGAGGCGCTGCTGCAGAGCACGCGGTTGGCGGTGCAGGCCGAGGTGGCGCAGGCCTACCTGCAGCTTCGCGCGCTCGACGCCGAACGCGCGCTGGTGCGCGAGCAGGTCGAGGCCTACCGCGACACGCTGCGCCTTTCGCAGCGCCGGCAGGCGGCCGGCGACATCGCCGAGCTCGACGTGGCGCGCGTGCAGACCGAGGTGTCGTCGACCGAGTCGGAGGCGCTCGCGCTCGACCGCCAGCGCGCCCAGGTCGAGCATGCGCTCGCGGTGCTGGTCGGCGATTCGGCGTCGAGCTTCGGGCTCGGCACGGCCGCGTGGAACACCGC
>CAMLCW010000114.1 GCA_946478645.1 uncultured Variovorax sp. | reverse complement strand
CACCTATCTCGGCGACCGTTCCAGACATCTCGTGACCGATCACGCTTGGGGGGGCCCAGCAGAAGCGCGACGAAGCCACGCTGGCCGACCTCGAGCGCCAGTACCGCCGCAGCCAGGAGCTGCTGGCGCAGAACTTCATCTCCAAGAGCGCGACGGACGCCACGCTCTCGCAGCTCGAGGCGCAGCGCGCCGCCGTCGCGGCCGACCGCGCGGCGGTGCAGTCGGCGCAGGTGGCGCTGGACTACGCCACGCTGCGCGCGCCGATCGCCGGGCGCATCGGCGCGATCAACATCTATCCCGGCACGCTGGTGCAGCCCACGCTGTCCTTGGTGACGATCACCCAGCTCGACCCGATCGCGGTAAGCTTCCCGGTGCCCGAGGCCAACCTGCAGGACCTGCTCGCGGCGGCGCGCGGCGGCGCCCGCATCGAAGCCCTGGTGCCCGGGCGCAAGGAGCCACTGAGCGGCGTGCTGAACTTCGTCGACAACGCGGTCGATCCGCAGATCGGCACCGTGCGCGCCAAGGCCGAATTCGCCAATGCCGACCAGGCGCTCTGGCCCGGCCAGTTCGTCGCCACCCGCGTCACGGTGCGCACGCTGGCGGGCGTGACGGTGGTGCCGGCCGCGGCGCTCGTGATGCTGCCCGAGGGCGCCACGCTCTACGTGGTGGACCAGGCCGACACGGCTTCGCGCCGCAAGGTGCAGGTGCTGCACACCTTCGGCACCAAGGCCGCCGTCAGCGGGCTCGAGCCCGGTGAGCGCGTGGTCATCGAGGGCAGCCAGAACGTGCGCCCCGGCGGCAAGGTGCGCATCGACGCCAAGCCCGTGCCGCCCGGCACCACCGGCGTGACGCCCGGCAGCGCGGCGTCGTCGGACACGGCCGTACCGCGGGAACGCGCATGAACATCTCGGAGCTCTGCATCCGTCGTCCCGCGATGACGGTGCTCCTGTCGGCCGCGGTGGTGGTGGCCGGCATCTTTGCCTACTTCAGCATTCCCGTCGCCGCGCTGCCGAGCTACAACACGCCCGTCATCAACGTCAACGCGCAGCTGCCGGGCGCAAGCCCGGACACCATGGCGTCGTCGGTGGCGCTGCCGCTCGAGAAGCAGTTCTCGACCATCCCGGGCCTGCAGACGATCAGCTCGGTCAACACGCAGGGCGTGAGTTCGATCACGCTCGAGTTCGTGAGCAGCCGCAACATCGACGATGCCGCGGTCGACGTGCAGGCCGCGCTGCTGCGCGCGCAGCGCCAGCTGCCGCAAGAGCTCACGCAGCTGCCGTCGTACCGCAAGGTGAACCCGGCCGACGCGCCGGTGCTCTTCATCGCGCTGATCTCGCCGTCGATGAATCCGGCGGAGCTCAACGACTACGCCGAGAACCTGATCGCGCCCACGCTGTCGACCATCGAGGGCGTGGCGCAGGTGGCGGTGTATGGGCGCAAGGCCTTCGCGGTGCGCATCAAGGCCAACGCCGACCTGCTCAATGCGCGCAACATCACGCTCGACGAACTGGCCCGGGCCGTCAATTCGGCCAACGCCAACACGCCGGTCGGCGTGCTCGACGGGCCGCGCCAGACGCTCACGATCCAGGCCAACCGCCAGCTCACCAAGGCCGAGGACTTCGCCAAGCTCATCGTCGGCCAGCGCAACGGCGCGCCGGTGCGGCTCGACGAAGTGGCCACCATCGAGAACAGCTTCGAGTCGGTCAAGACCGCGAGCAGCTTCAACGGCCAGAGCTCCATCACGCTGGCGGTGCAGCGCCAGCCCGACGCCAACACCGTGCAGGTGGTCGACTCGGTGCGCGCGCTGATCCCGCGCTTCAAGGCGGAATTGCCGCAGTCGGTCGAGCTGAACGTGGTGAACGACCGCTCGCTGTCGATCCGCGAGGCGGTGCACGACGTGCAGCTCACGCTGCTGGGCACCATCGCGCTGGTGGTGCTCGTGATCTTCCTGTTCCTGCACCGGCTCGTGGCCACGCTGATCCCGGCCGCGACCATCCCGATCTCGCTGATCGGGGCGGTGGCGCTGCTCTACGCGTTCGGCTACAGCCTGGACAACGTCTCGCTGCTCGGCATCACGCTGGCCGTGGGCCTGGTGGTGGACGATGCGATCGTGGTGCTCGAGAACATCATGCGCTACGTCGAGAAGGGCATGGAACCCATGGCCGCCGCGCTGCGCGGTGCGCGCGAGGTGGGCTTCACCATCGTCTCGATCTCGATCTCGCTGGTGGCGGTGTTCATCCCGATCTTCTTCATGCCGGGCGTGATCGGCCTGTTGTTCCACGAGTTCGCGGTGGTGGTGGGGCTGGCCGTGCTGGTGTCGGCGGTGGTGTCGCTCACGCTGGTGCCGATGCTCGCGAGCCGGCTGCTCAAGCAGGTGCCGCGCAAGGCGGGGCAAGCGGGCGTCGACCACGAGGAAGAGCATCCGGAGCCGGGCACGGCGATCGGCCGCGGCTTCGAGCGCGGCTACCGCTGGGTGCACGGCACCTACATGCGCACGCTCGACTGGACGCTCGATCACCGCGGCCTGATGCTGGTGGTGGCCGGCGCCACCTTCGTGCTCACCGCCTGGCTGTTCGTCTCGATCCCGAAGGGCTTCTTCCCCGAGGAGGACATCGGGCAGATCCAGATCACCACCGAGGCCGCCGAAGACATTTCGTTCACCGCGATGAAGGCGCTGCAGGACCGCGTGGGCGAGGCGCTCAAGGCCGACCCGAGCGTGGACTACGTGAGCTCGTTCGTGGGCGTCGGCGGCCCGACCGCGACCCAGAACGCCGGGCGCATGTTCGCCGTGCTCAAGCCGCGCGGCGAACGTCCCGCGATGCCGGTGGTGCTCGAGTCGCTGCGCAAGCGCTTCCGCGAGATCACGGGCGTGGCGGTCTACATGCAGCCGGTGCAGAACCTGCGCCTGGGCGGCCGCGCGAGCAAGGCGCGTTTCCAGTACACGCTGCAGAGCGTCAATGCCGGCCAGATGCTGCCGTGGGCCACGCGGCTCATGGAGCGCATGCGCGCCGACCCGATGTTCCGCGACGTGACCAGCGACTCGCAGAGCCGCGGGCTGCAGGCCACGCTGGACATCGACCGCGACAAGGCCGGCGTGCTCGGCGTCGAGGTGGGCGACCTGCGCACCGCGCTGTACAACGCCTACGGCGACCGCCAGATCGGCAGCATCTACGCCGCGAGCAACACCTACCAGGTGATCCTTTCGGCGGCCGACAGCGACCGCCAGTTCGAGGACGACGTCGCGCGCCTGTCGGTGCGCAGCAACAGCGGCCAGTTGGTGCCGCTGTCGGCGTTCTCGACCGTGCGGCGCACCGTCGGACCGACCTCGGTCAACCACCAGGGCCAGCTGCAGGCGGTGACGGTGTCGTTCAACCTCGCGCCCGACGTGCCGCTGGGCAATGCCACCGCCCGCATCGCGCAGTTCAAGGACGAGCTGGACATGCCGGCGTCGATCATCACCACCTATGGCGGCGACGCGGCGGTGTTCCAGAGCTCACAGGCGAGCCAGGCCGTGCTGCTGGTGCTGGCCGTGCTGGTGATCTACGTGCTGCTGGGCGTGCTTTACGAGAGCTACATCCATCCGCTCACCATCCTCGCGGGCCTGCCGTCGGCGGCGATCGGCGCGCTGATCTCGCTGAAGATCTTCGGCTTCGACCTCACGCTGATCGCGACCATCGGCATCCTGCTGTTGATCGGCATCGTGAAGAAGAACGCGATCATGATGATCGACTTCGCGCTCGACGCGCAGCGCAGCGAGGGCATGAAGCCGGTCGACGCGATCCGCGAGGCCTGCCGGCTGCGCTTCCGCCCGATCCTGATGACCACGCTGGCCGCGCTGATGGGCGCGCTGCCGCTCGCGCTGGGCCTGGGTGCGGGTGCCGAACTGCGCCAGCCGCTGGGCGTGGCGGTGGTCGGCGGGCTGATCTTCTCGCAGGTGATCACGCTTTACATCACGCCCGCGATCTACCTCGCGCTCGACCGCTACAGCGGCACGGGGCCGATGGTCGACCTGCCGAAGGAAGCGCAGGCCGAGGTGGCGCAGCACTCGCACGCTTGAAGGCGGGAGCGGGAGCGGGATCGGACAGCCGGACGCAGAGGACGCGAAGGTTTCGCAGAGGACGCAAAAGGAAAACCAAAAAAATGTTTTAGGACTTCTTTTGCGACTTCTGCGAAACCTCTGCGCTCTCTGCGTCCTGCCCCCGCCTTCTCAGCTCGTCGTTTCGTCCAACGCGTCGCCCAGCAGGTGCGCCGTGTCGCTCCAGCCGACGAGGCTGAAGCCCTCGGGCGTCCACAGCATGCGGTTGATGGCCGCATTGCCGAGCTGCCAGGTGCGCGGCGCCTGCAGCTCCTGGCGCGTGGCGGCGCGATAGAGCACGTCCATCACGCCCCCGTGCGCCACCAGCACCACGAGCTGGCCCGGATGGCGCGCGGCCAGCTTGGCCGCGATGCGCGTGATCCGCTCGCGGAAGACCAGCAGGCTCTCGCCGCCCTCGGGCTGGAATTCGGGGTCGCGCTCGCGCCAGCGCCGGGCCTGGTCGGGCAATGTGGCCTCGATCTCGGCGAAGCTCATGCCCTCGAAGCGGCCGAACGCGCGCTCGCGCAGGCCCGGCTCCGGGTGCACGGCCAGACCGTGCGGCTTGGCGATCTCCTCGGCGGTCTGCCAGGCGCGCGAGAGGTCGCTCGCATAGATCGCGCCGATGTCCTCGTGGGCCAGTGCCTGACCCGCGCGGCGCGCCTGCCAGAGGCCGGTGTCGTTCAGGCCGATGTCGAGCTGGCCCTGGATGCGGGTGTCGACGTTCCAGGCGGTTTCGCCATGGCGAACGGCGATCAGGCGGGTGGTGTCTTCCATCCGGCCGGATTCTAGAAGCGCTTCACTGGCCGGTCGGCGCGAGCTCGATGTTCACGCGGCGCTCGCCGGGCGGCGGGTTCGGAAAGCCCTGCAGCGCCGCATCGAACATCACGGGAAGGATCGTGGCGCTGCGGTTGTAGGGGCCGTCGTTGCGGGCGCGGGTCTCGTAGACGACGCGGTTCGAGCCGGTCTCGCGCAGCACGATGCTCACCTCGCGCTCGTACCAGGGATTGGCGGGGGGCGCGAAGGCCGCGCCGCCATACCAGCCGCCGCCGTACCAGCCTGCGCCGTACCAGCCGCGTGCATGGCCTGGATAGCCATAGCCCCAGGGCCCGTCGAAGAACCACGGGTCGGCCCAGGGCGAAAGCCCCGCCGTGACGCGCGCCGAGATCTGCGCGCTGTAGCGCGGGCGCTCGTCGTCGCGGCGCAGCCCGACCTTGGCGAGCGCGGCGGCCGCCATCGCTTCGAGCGATGCCTGCCGTTCCGGATCGGCCTGCTGCGACGGCAGGCGCTCGAAGCGGTAGCTGGCGCCTGGCGGCACCGTGCCGCCGAGCGACGAGAAACTCTTCACGTCGCTGTCGACCACCCAGCGGGTGGCGCAGCCGCTCAGCACTGCAATCAGAAAAAGAGCGAGGAACGCACGTTTCATGGAGGGTCTCCGGGCCCGCTGGCCCCAAATTCCCCTGGGTTGCCGCCTCAGCCCTGCGCGATGCGCAAGGCCGCCGGTGCCTGGGAGAGCAAATCGAAAGAGGGCGGATCGAAGGCCTTGTCGCCGTCGTCGTCCGCCACGCCGGTCGCCTTCAGACCCTTGAAGTCGTGCAGCGTTCCGTCGAGCAGGTGCGAAGGCACCACGTTCTGCATCGCGTTGAACATGTTCTCGACGCGGCCGGGGAATTTACGGTCCCATTCGCGCAGCATCTCGCCGACCTGCTTGCGCTGCAGGTTCTCCTGGCTGCCGCAGAGCGTGCACGGAATGATCGGGAATTCGCGGTGCTGGGCCCAGCGCACCAGGTCCTTCTCGGCCACGTAGGCGAGCGGGCGGATCACGATGTGCCGGCCGTCGTCGCTCACGAGCTTGGGAGGCATGCTCTTGAGCTTGCCGGCGAAGAACATGTTGAGGAAGAAGGTCTGCAGCATGTCGTCGCGGTGGTGGCCGAGCGCGACCTTGGTGGCGCCCAGCTCGTCGGCCACGCGGTACAGGATGCCGCGGCGCAGCCGGCTGCACAGGCCGCAGGTGGTCTTGCCCTCGGGGATCACGCGCTTGACGATGCTGTAGGTGTCCTGGTTCTCGATGTGGAAGTCCACGCCCAGGTCGCTCAGGTAGCGCGGCAGCACTTCCTCGGGAAAGCCGGGCTGCTTCTGGTCGAGGTTGACCGCGACGATGTCGAAGTGGATCGGCGCGCGCGCCTTCAGCTTGAGCAGGATGTCGAGCAGGCCGTAGCTGTCCTTGCCGCCCGAGACGCAGACCATGACCTTGTCGCCTTCCTCGATCATGTTGTAGTCGACGATGGCGCGGCCCACTTCGCGGCACAGGCGCTTCTCGAGCTTGTGCGTTTCGCGCTCGATCTTCAGGGAATTGGCAGGGGTGGCGCCGGCGGCGGCGGGCGCTTCGTCGATCCAGACGGCGTTCATGGCTGGCTACTTCGGGTGTCGGGGAGGGCCCCGATTGTCCCCGATCCCCATTCGGCCTGCCATGCGGCACGCCAATCCCGGCTCAGGCGAGCGGAAACGCGGTGCCCCGGCCACCGGGTGCGCCCCCCAGTGGGGGGAGGCGGCTACACGAAGTGAGCCGCTTCGGGGGGCGTCACCATTCCCCTGCTTCCATCCGAATGGCCACTTCGCAGTCGTCGAAGATCTCGAGCTTGGCGATCTTCACGCGCACACCCTGCACGCCGGGCAGCTGCAGCAGCCGCTGCACGAGCTTGCCGATCAGGCTCTCGAGCAGGTTGACGTGCTCGGCGGTGCATTCGTCGATGATGATTCGGCGCACCTTGCGGTAGTCGAGCACGTGGAAGATGTCGTCGTCCTGCGGCAGCAGCGGCTGGGCACCGAGGTTGAGCTCGGCATCGACCTGGATCGGCTGCGGCGCCGTCTTCTCTTGGTCGAGGATGCCGAGGTTGGCGTCGAAGCGCAGGCCTTGCAGCGTGAGCGTCTGGCGGCCCAGCGGCGAGGGTTGCGATGGCGTGGGGTTGGACATGGTGGGTTGCCTCGTGCCTTCTTCTCTCTTCTCACATGAGCGAGAAATCGCGCTCGAACTTCATCAGGTGCTGGCCGCCGTCGACCAGCAGCGTGGTGCCGGTAACGGAGCGGTTCTCGAGCGCGAACTTCACGGCGGCGACCACGTCTTCGGGCGTGGAGGAACGCCCGAGCGGCGACAGCCTGTGCAGTTGCGCGAACTTCGCGTCGTCGAGCATGTGGCTCGGCAGCGTGAGCCCCGGCGCCACCCCCACCACGCGCACATGCGGCGCGAGCGCCTGGGCCAGCATCGGCGTCGCGGCCTCGAGCGCGGCCTTCGAGAGCGTGTAGCTCAAAAAGTCGGGGTTCGGGTTCCAGAGCTTCTGGTCGAGCATGTGCACCACCGCGCCCTGGGTGCCGCGGGCCGCGACGTGGTCGTGCAGCGCCTGCGCGAGCAGGATCGCCGCACCGGTGTTGCTGCGGGCATGGCGCTCCATGAGCGCATAGCCGAAGCTGGCGGCGTCGTCGTGCTCGAACAGGGCGGCGCTGTGCACCACGGCATCGACGCCGCGGAAGCGCGCGACCACGCGGGGCAGCAGTGCGCGCGTGGCCTGCTCGTCCTCGAGCTCGGCCGCGAACAGGGCCGAATCGCCCGAGAGCGCGGCGCAGTCGGCCACCGTGCGCTCGGCCTCGGCGCGCGAATGGCGATAGTGCACCGCGACCTGCCAGCCGCCGGCGGCGAGCGCCAGCGCGATCTCGCGGCCCAGCCTGCGGCCCGCGCCCGTGACGAGAACGGTGCGGCGGTCGGTGGAGGGCAGTGCAGGGCTCATGCGGGGAGGCGACGAAAGAAGGACGATGGAGAGGGTGGAGAATGGCGCCGTGACGACCAAGACACCCCCCGGCAGTTTACCCACCGCCCTCGACCATCTCATCGCGCGTTCGGTCGAACGCGCGGGCGGCTGGATCGGATTCGACCGCTTCATGGCCCTTGCGCTGTACGCGCCGGGGCTCGGCTATTACGCCAACACGCTCGCCAAGTTCGGCCACATGCCGGCCTCGGGCAGCGACTTCGTGACGGCACCCGAACTGACGCCGATGTTCGGCGCGACGCTCGCGGTGCAGGTGGCCGAGGCGCTCGAGCGCACGGGCACCCACACGGTCTGGGAATTCGGCGCGGGCTCGGGCGCACTCGCGGTGCAGCTGCTGCATGCGCTCGACGGCCTGGGGCACGGCGGTGTGCGCTATCGCATCGTCGATCTCTCGGGCTCGCTGCGCGAGCGGCAGCAGCAGGCGCTCGCGGGCCATGCGTCGCAGGTCGAGTGGCTCGACGAACTGCCCGAAACCATGCAGGGCGTGGTGGTCGGCAACGAGGTGCTCGATGCCATGCCGGTGCAACTGCTCGCGCGCGTGGGCGGCCAATGGTTCGAACGCGGTGTGGTGCGGGCCGGCCACGAAGGCTGGGCCTGGGCCGACCGCGAGACCACACTGCGCCCGCCCGTCGAGGTCGAGGGCACGCACGACTACCTGACCGAGGTCCATCCGCAGGCGCGGGCCTTCATCGCCACGCTCGCCGACCGGCTGGACAAGGGCGCGGCCTTCTTCATCGACTACGGCTTTCCCGAGCACGAGTACTACCACCCGCAGCGCCACATGGGCACCGTGATGTGCCATCGCGCGCACCAGGCCGACGGCGATCCGCTGTCCGGCGTGGGGCACAAGGACATCACCGCGCACGTCGACTTCACGGGCATCGCGCTCGCGGGGCAGGAGGCGGGGCTCGAGGTGCTGGGCTACACCAGCCAGGCGCGCTTCCTGCTGAATTGCGGCCTGCTCGCGCGCATGGAGGCCGGCTCGGTGGCCGAGCGCGCCATGGCCGCGCGCCTGGTCCACGAGCACGAGATGGGCGAACTGTTCAAGGTGATCGGGTTTGCCGCGGGCGGGGCCTGGGACGCAGTGGGGTTCTCGGAAGGCGACCGCAGCCACACGCTCTGAGCACGGCCCCGGCTCGGGTCTAATTGCATTTTCGGCACGCGCGAGATCCCTTTCTTTCACCATGAGCCCTACCACGCCCGACCTCCTGTCGATTGCCAACGCACTGGCCGATGCCGCCGCGGCGCAGTCGATGCCGTATTTCCGCACGCCGCTCGACATCATCACCAAGGCCGACGAGAGCCCGGTGACGCTGGCCGACCGTGCCGCCGAGACGGCGATGCGCGAAGTGCTGCTGGCCCGCGCGGCCAGCGACGGCATCTTCGGCGAGGAACACGGCCAGGAGCGGCTCGATGCCGAGCGCATCTGGGTGCTCGACCCGATCGACGGCACGCGCAGCTTCATCACCGGATCGCCGCTCTGGGGCACCCTGATCGGCGTGCTGCAGGGCGGCCGCGTGATGCTCGGCATGGTCGACATGCCGGTGCTCCAGGAGCGCTGGGTCGGCCAGGCCGGCCAGGGTGCCAGGCGCAACGGGGAGCCGGTGCGCGTGAGCGGCTGCACCGAGCTGGCCCGCGCGCGCATCGTGACCACTTCGCCCGACATCTTCGCGCCGGCCGACTGGCAGGCCTTCGACCGCCTGAGCCGCCAGTGCGCGATGCGCCGTTTCGGCGGCGACTGCTACGGCTATGCCCAGCTCGCGGGCGGCACCATCGACCTCGTGGTCGAGACCGGGCTGCAGCCCTACGACTATCTCGGCCCCGCGGGCCTGATCGAGGCGGCGGGCGGTATCGTCACCGACTGGGAAGGGCGGCCGCTCGGGCTCACGCCGGACTGCCGCGTGATCGCCGCGGCCACGCCCGAACTCCACCGGCAGGCCCTGGCCGTCCTGGCCGCTTAGGGGCCTGGCGCCCTAGACTGTCACCATGATCCGCTGGCTGCTCGTCGTCGTCCTCGCCCTGGTGCTCATGAGCGGGCTCACCGCCTGGCTGCGCCGGTTCGGCTTCGGACGGCTGCCCGGCGATTTCGAGTTCCGTGCGTTCGGCCGCGACTGGCAGTTGCCGATCGCCAGCACGCTCGTGCTCAGCATGATCGCGGCGCTGGTTTCGCGCCTGCTATAGAAAACCAGAGACAGAGAGAAGACCAACACATGAGAGCCTGTGTGGACATCGGCGGCACCAAGATTGCCGTGAGCCTTTCCGCTTCGAGCGATGCGCCGCTCATCGGCCGGCGCAGCGAGCCGACCGCCAAGACCGGCCACAACGATGCCGTGGCGCTGCAGATCATCCGCATGATCGACGAGGTCTGCGCCGAGCAGGGCCTCTCCGCCGCCGACATCGACCGCGTGGGCGTGTCGTCGACCGGGCCCTTCGTGCTGCGCGACGGCATGGTCGAGCTGGCCACGCCGAACATCTGCGGCGGCATCGCCGGGCCCGCACGCGGCCTGCCGAACGACTGGATGACGGCCATCGTCGAGGCGCCGCTGGCGCAGCGCTTTCGCAGCGTGCGGGTCGAGAACGACGCGGTCGCCGCGCTCGAGGCCGAGCGCCACTGGGGCGCGCTGAAGGGGCTGGACCACTGTGCCTACGTCACCTGGAGCACCGGCGTGGGCGTGGGCCTGTGCGTGGACGGGCGGGCGCTGCGCGGCAAGAACGGCAATGCCGGCCATGCGGGCCACAGCTTCGTGGTCGACGATGCGAGCGGCGCCCTCTGCGGCTGCGGCAACCTCGGCGACGTGGAGGCGCTGGTGGCCGGCAACTCGATGGCGCGCCGCTTCGGCCAGCCCGCGCCCGATCTGTTCACGGCCGCGTCGGGCGGCGAGCCGCACGCCACCGAGGTGGTCGATGCGCTGTGCCGCGTGCTGGGGCGCATGCTCTACAACCTCGTGGTCACGCTCGACCTCGAGCGCATCAGCCTCGGCGGCAGCGTGTTCTGGCACCACCGCGATTTCCTGCTGCCGCGGCTGCAGGCGCAGGTCGACGGCAAGCTCGCGCCGCTCACGCGCGGCGTGATGCTCGTGCCGGCGGGGCTCGGCGACAGCATCGGCGACTACGCGGCGCTCGCGCTGCTCGACTGAAGCCGCCGCGGCGCGGGCTGCGGCAGCGCGGCGCTGGAATCGCGCAGCAGCGTCTCGGTGATCTGGCCCAGCCGGCGCAGCCCGGTGTCGACCGCCTCGCCGTAGGGCCAGCCGCAGTTGATGCGCAGATAGTGGTCGAAGCGCGAGGAGTTGGAGAACAGCGTGCCCGGCGCCACGACGATGCGCTCGGCGAGGGCCGCATCGAACACACGCGACGACGACAGCCGCTCTGGCAGCTCGACCCAGAGCTGCAGTCCGCCCGGCGGCAGGTTGATGCGCGTGCCCGATGGGAAGTGGCTTGCGATCGCATCGGCGGTCTGCTCGCGCTGCGTCTTCAGGCAGGCGCGCAGATGGCGCAGGTGGCGGTCGTAGGCGCCGGTGGCCATGAAGAGGCCGGCCGCGCTCTGCGACAGGCCCTCGTTGTTGCGCGTCTGCGCGTACTTGAGCATCTCCACGCGCGCCTGCCAGCGGCCGGCCGTGATCCAGCCCAGGCGCAGGCCGGGCGCGAGGATCTTGTGCAGCGAGGCGCAGTGGATCACGTTGCCGACCGTGTCCCACGACTTGAGCGCGCGCGGCGGGCTCTGCGCATCGACGAGTTCGCTGTAGGTGTCGTCCTCGATCAGCGGGATCGCATGCCGCTCGCACAGCAGCGCGAGCCGCGCCTTGTGGGCATCGGGCATCACGCTGCCGAGCGGGTTCTGCAGGTGCGGCACCACCACTACGGCCTTGATGTTGTCGTAGGTGCGGATCGCGAGCTCCAGCGCTTCGATCGACAGGCCGGTCTGCGGGCTGGTCGGGATCTCGAGCGCGCGCATGCCCAGGCTTTCGAGGACCTGGAGCAGGCCGTAGAAGGTGGGCGACTCCACGGCCACCGTGTCGCCGGGCTGCGCGACCGCGCGCAGCGCGAGATTGAGCGCTTCGATGCAGCCGTTGGTGACCAGCACGTCTTCGGGCGAGATCGCCATGCCGACGCGCAGGCTGCGTTGGGCGACCACTTCGCGGAACTGGCGATGGCCCTTGAGCTGCGCTGCGACTGTGAGCATCTGTGGCTGCTGGCGCAGCATGCGGGTCATCGCGTTGCGCAGCGCCTCGGCAGGATACAGCTCGGGCGCGCCGCGCGCGATGGAGAGGTTGAGCTTCTCGGGCAACTGGCGGCGCCGCGCCACGAAGTCCGACACCTTGGCGTGGATGCCCACGTACTGCGCCGGGTCCGGCGGCATGCCCGGCGCTGGCTCCTCCAGCGGCGCGATCGCAAGCCGCTTCGGACGGCGCACGAAATAGCCCGAGCGGTCGCGCGCCTCGACCCAGCCGTCGCTCTCCATCGTGCGGCACAGCTGCAGCGCGGTCGAGAGGCTGATGCCGTGCAACTGCATCAGCCGGCGCAGCGAGGGCAGCTTGTCGCCCTGCCGGAGCGAGCCGGTGTGGATCGCATCCACGTAGTGCGCTGCAAGCTGGCGGTAGAGCGGTAGCGAGTCCATGGGTCGATGGTCCCTCGATCGAGCGTCCGGAAACAGATGCAGTTGGAGAGGAAAACGACCATAACAGATGGCCGGGAGGCGCCGCTGTTCCGGTGCGAATCGCCCTGGCGTGTGCCTGTTCGGCAAGGGCCCGGATTCCTACGATGGCCGCATCCGATTCACGAAGGCCCGCCCATGTCACCGCTCACGCTCGAACCCCCTCCCACCACCATCGCCCTGCGGCCGGGCGAGGTCTTGCGCACCGCGCTCGAGGCCGCGAGCTGGCTCGAGGTCCGCCAGGGCTCGCTGCTGCTCGTCGCGCCGCCGTCGTGGCTGGGCGAGACGGTCTTCCGCATGGAGACGCGGCTCGGCGAAGGCGAGGTGCACTGCGTCGCACGCGGCGGCTGGATCGAGCTGGTGGCGCTGACGGCGGTGCGGCTTCGCATCCATGCGCCCGCACCGGCGCCTGGCAGGGACTGGGCCGGGCCGATGGTGCGGTGGCTGCGCCGGCTGGGCGCGAGAGCCTTCTAGCGCTGGCTGGCAGCGTGGCGCAGCGCATCGAGGAAACTGCGCCGCCACCAGTGGATGTCCTGCTCGCGAATGCGCGACAGCAGCTTCGTGTGGCGCTCGCGGCGCTCCGCGAGCGGCATCTGCAGCGCCTGCTG
>CAMLCW010000113.1 GCA_946478645.1 uncultured Variovorax sp. | reverse complement strand
CGTTGATCAGCGATGCACCACGAGCGTGCCCTGTGCCCAGGGTACCGGGTGCTCCCGCAGCGAAATAAAGGAGGAGCCGAAGGCGGGGGACATTCGCGGAGGGAGTACCCGGTGGCCTGGGCACGCGCCCTGAAAATTCTGCGACGCGACGCGCCTCGAACAAGGCCGAGTTGACAAACCCTCCATCCAGTCCGACCATCGCGTTTCATTTAAAGAAACGTCGTTCTATTATTTAGAACAACAAGGAAGATGGACTCCACGCTAGCCAAAGGCCTCGCCGCCCTCGAATGGATGACCCGGCAACAACGCCCCTGCCGCGTCACCGACCTTGCACAGGCCTTCGGCATGGCGCGCAGCAACGCGCACCGCACCCTCCAGACGCTGGTCGAATGCGGCTGGGCCGTGCAAGACCCCGACACCAGCGCCTACCGCCCCAGCCTGCGACTGTTCGAACTCGGCGCGCTGGTGACCGAGGCCAGCGACATCGGTTCGCTGCTCCGGCCGCACCTCGCGGCACTGGCCCAGCAGACCGGCGAGACCATCCACCTCGCCGTGCTCGACGGCGCCGAGATCGTGTACCTCGACAAGTTCGACAGCCCCCTGCCCGTGGCCGCCTATTCGCGCATCGGCGGCCGTGCGGCGGCGTACTGCGTGGCCTCGGGCAAGGCGCTGCTCGCCGCCGCGGCGCTGGACAAGGCCGCGCTGCGCGAAAGCCTCGGCCGCCTCGTGGCACACACGCCCCACAGCATCACCGACTTCGATGCACTTCTCCAGGAACTCGAACGCACACGCGTTCGTGGCCATGCCGAAAACCGCGAGGAATGGCGTCTCGGCGTCTGCGGTCTCGGCGCCCCGGTGTTCAACGCACGCGGCGAGGCCGTGGCCGCCGTCGGCATGAGCGTGCCCTCGATCCGCTTCGCGCGGACGCAGGCGCGCGAGCTTGCCGAACGCCTCATGGCCTGCGCGCGCGACGCGAGCGTGACGCTCGGCTACCGGGCCAGACCGGCGCCGGTCAAGCCGCTCTCGACTTCCACCACCAAGAGAAGGAGACTTGAATGAACCGGTTATCCGCCCCCCGGCTGCGCGCGGTGCTTCTGTCCGCCGCCGCATTGGTTGCCTCGCTCGCCCCTCCTCATGCCGCGCAGGCCCAACAGGCCGGCGGCGAGTACCCGACCAAGCCGATCCGGCTGGTGGTGCCGTACCCGCCCGGCGGCGGCACCGACGTGATCGCGCGCATCGTGCAGGAACGCTTTTCCACGCTGCTCGGCCAGCAGGTGCTCATCGACAACCGCGGCGGCGCCGCCGGCTCCATCGGCACCGAGATCGTCGCCAAGTCGGCGCCCGACGGCTACACCGTGCTCTTCACGCTCTCGTCGCACACCATCAATCCGGCCATCTATCCCAAGCTCGGCTTCGACACCGAAAAAGACTTCGCGCCCGTCGGCCTCGTCGCCTCGCTGCCGCAGATCCTCGTCGCCAACACGCAGTTCGCGCCCAACACCGTGGCCGAGCTCGTCAAGCTCGCCAGGGAAAAGCCCGGTTCGCTCTCGTTCGCCACCGTGGGCAACGGCTCGCCGGGCCATCTGGCGGGCGAGCTGATGAAGCTGCGCACCGGCACGCAGATGACGCACATTCCCTACCGCGGCGGCGGCCCGGCCGTCACCGACGTGATGGGCGGCCAGGTGCCGCTGCTGTGGGTGTCGATTCCGGCCGCGGCCCAGTTCGTGAAGGCCGGCAAGCTAAAGGCGCTCGCGGTGTCGACCACCAAGCGCAGCGCGGCTTTCCCCGACGTGCCGACCATGCAGGAAGCGGGCATTGCCGACTTCGACGTCGATTCGTGGTACGCCATGTTCGTGCCCGCCAAGACGCCGCAGCCCGCCATCGACAAGCTCAACCGCGTGATCAACACGGTCGTGAAGGAACCCGAGATCCGCGACAAGCTGCTGGCCCAGGGCAGCGAAGGCGTGGGCGGCACGCCAGAGCAGCTCGGCAAGGTGGTGTCCACCGAACTCGTGCGCTGGCAGAAACTCGCCAAAGAGGCCAGCATCAAGGTCGACTGACCGACCGACCGACCGACCGACCGACAATCGACGAAGAGACCCATGGAAAACGCAACCGCACCCTCCTCCCCCATCGCCGAACTCGTGGCGCGCGCGCGCACCGCGCAGCGCATCTACGAGACATGGTCGCAAGCGCAGGTCGACACCGCGGTGGTGGCCGCGGGCTGGGCCATCATCGAACCCGCGCGCAACCGCGAACTGGCCGAGCTGGCCGTGGCCGACACCGGCGTCGGCAATGTCGAGGACAAGGTGCGCAAGAACCACCGCAAGACCTTCGGCCTGCTGCGCGACCTGCAGGGCGCACGCTCGGTGGGCGTCATCGCCGAAGACCCGGCGCGCGGCATCGTCGAGATCGCGCGGCCCGTGGGCGTGGTGTGCGCCATCACGCCGTCCACCAACCCGGGCGCCACGCCGGCCAACAAGATCATCAACGCGCTCAAGGGGCGCAACGCAGTGATCGTAGCGCCCTCGCCCAAGGGCTGGTCGACGGCGGCGCGGCTCATCGAATTCATCCACCAGCAGTTCGACCGCATCGGTGCGCCGCGCGACCTGGTTCAGCTCTTGCCCTCGCCCGTCAACAAGCAGTCGACGTCCGAGCTGATGCGCCTGTGCGACCTGGTGGTGGCCACCGGCTCGCAGGCCAACGTGCGCGCCGCCTATGCGAGCGGCACGCCGGCCTTCGGCGTGGGCGCGGGCAACGTGGCGGGCATCGTCGATGAGACCGCCGACGTGGACGCCGCGGCCGACCGCATCCTGCTGTCGAAGACCTTCGACAACGCCACCAGCTGCTCGTCGGAGAACAGCCTGGTCATCGTCGATGCGGTGCGCGCGAAGATGCTCGCAGCCCTCAAGGACCGCGGCGCCGTGATGCTCGCCGATGCGCAGAAGGCGACGCTGCAGGCGCTGATGTGGCCCGAGGGCAAGCTCTCGCCCGCGGTCATCGGCCAGTCGGCCCGCGTGATCGCCGAACGCGCAGCCGCCATGGACGGCGGCAACCGCGAGGGCTGGCTCGCCATTGCCGCTGCCGCGCCGCGCGTGCTCATGGTGGCCGAAGACGGCGTGGGCCATGCACACCCGTTCTCCGGCGAGAAGCTGAGCCCCGTGCTCGCGGTGTATGCCGCGCGCGATTTCGATGCGGCCGCCGCCACGGTCGAGCGCATCTACGCCTACGAGGGCGCGGGCCATTCGGTCGGCCTGCACAGCACGCGATCCGAACGCGCGCTCACGCTCGGCCTCACGCTGCCCGTGTCGCGCGTGATCGTCGACCAGGCGCACTGCATCGCCACCGGCGGCAGCTTCGACAACGGGCTGCCGTTCTCTCTGTCGATGGGCTGCGGCACCTGGGGCAAGAACAATTTCTCCGACAACATGAACTACCGGCACTACCTGAACATCACGCGCGTGTCGCGGCCGATCGCAGAGCGCATGCCGAGCCAGGACGAGATCTTCGGCGCCTTCTTTTCCCAATACGGAGCGAACTGATGCACGGGGCGGCCGGCGCGGACACCGTCCATGGCCTGATCGAGCGCGCTGCAGCCCGCGCGCCGCACGCGGTGTATGCACTCGCCTGCGACAGCGATGCCGAACAACAGCAGCAGATCGACTTCGCCTCGCTCGCGCGCGGCTGCCGGCGCGTGGCGCAGCTGCTGCAACGTGCCGGCGCACAGCCCGGCGACACGGTCTCGGTGGTCATGCCGAACGGGCTGCAGACGCTGCGGCTGCTGCTCGGTGCAATGCATGCGGGCTGCGTGGTCAACCCGGTCAACCTGCTGTCGCAGCCCGACCAGATGCGCTATGTGCTCGCGCATTCCGACTGCCGCGTGGTGTGCGTCGCGCCCGAGTGGGAAGAACGCGTGCGCGCGATGCTGGTCGATGCCGGGCGGCCAGTCGACCTGCTGGTGGTCGCACCCGAGGCGGGCGCGCTGCCCGGCGAGGACGATCAACAAGACAGCCCGGTATTCCCGCCACCCTCGCCCGACGCAGTCGCGCTGCTGATGTACACCTCCGGCACCACCGGCCTGCCCAAGGGCGTGATGCTCACGCAGCACAACCTGGCCGCCAATGCGCACGCCATCGGTGCCGAGCATGCGCTCGGTGCGGCCGACCGCGTGCTGGCCGTGCTGCCGCTCTATCACATCAACGCCTTCTGCGTGACCATGCTCGCGCCGCTGGCCTTCGGCGGCAGCCTCGCGATGCCGCCGAAGTTCTCGGCCGGCCGCTTCTGGCAACAGGCTGGCGACACGCACTGCACCTGGATCAACGTGGTGCCGACCATGATCTCGTACCTGCTCGAGGGCGAGCCGCCGCCGCGCGCGCAGACGGCATCGCTGCGCTTCTGCCGCTCCGCATCGGCTGCCTTGCCGCCCGAACACCACCGCGCCTTCGAGCAGAAGTTCGGCATCGGCATCGTCGAAACCATGGGCCTCACCGAAACCGCCGCGCCCTCGTTCTCGAACCCGATGGACCCGGCGCAGCGCAAGCTCGGCTCGGTCGGCCGGGCCTCGGGCTGCGACGCGCGCGTGGTCGACGCCGCGCTGGCCGAAGTGCCCGACGGCACGACCGGCGAGCTCGCGATCCGCGGGCCGAACGTGATGCGTGGCTACTACAAGAACGACGACGCCACGCGCGCGAGCTTCACGCCCGACGGCTGGCTGCGCACCGGCGACCTCGGGCACCGCGACAGCGACGGCTTCTTCTTCGTGACCGGCCGCATCAAGGAGCTGATCATCAAGGGCGGCGAGAACATCGCGCCGCGCGAGATCGACGAGGCGCTGCTACAGCACCCCGCGGTGCGCGAGGCCGCCGCCGTGGGCGTGCCCGACCGCCACTACGGCCAGGAGATCGGCGTGTGCATCGTGCTGCGCGAGGGCTGTGCCTGCACCGAGGACGAACTGCGCGCCTTCAGCGCCACCGCGCTCGGGCGCTACAAGGCGCCGGGCCACTACCGCTTCGTCACCGACCTGCCGCGCGGCCCCTCGGGCAAGGTGCAGCGCCTGAAGCTGCTGCCGCTCTTCACCGCATGACGGCGGCGGAACTGCTGGTGCCGCCGCTGGCGCCGGCGCTGCTCGCCTACAGCCTGTGCGTGGTGTTCGCGGCCGGCGTGGTGCGCGGCTTCGCAGGCTTCGGCTTCTCGGCCGTCACCGTGGCCGGGCTCTCGCTGGTGGTGTCGCCCGCGCTCGTGGTGCCGGCGATCTTCATGCTCGAAGTGCTTGCAAGCCTGAGCCAGCTGCGCGGCGCAGCGCGCGACGTCGACCTGCCCTGGCTCGGCTGGCTGATGCTGGGCAACCTGCTGTTCATTCCGCTCGGCGTCGCCCTGCTCGCCTGGCTCCCGGAGACGCCGCTGCGCCTGTTGATCGGTGCCCTGCTGATGGCGGCCGCGCTGCTGCTGCGCGCCGGCGCCCGCGCCACGCTCGTGCCCACGCGCGCGGTGCGCTTCGGCGCCGGGCTGGTGTCGGGGCTCATCAACGGCGTGGCGGCGATCGGCGGCATTGCGCTCGCGGTGCTGCTGAGCAGCACCACGATGGCGCCCGCCGCGCTGCGCGCGACCATGATCGCGCTGCTGCTGTTCAGCGACGTGGTGTCGCTCGCGAGCGCCGCGCTCATGCCCGCGAGTGCGCATGCCTCGGGTTCGCTGCTCGGGCCCGACACGCTGAAGTGGGCGCTTTGGCTCGCGCCCGCGATGCTCGCCGGCATCTGGTGGGGACAGCGTTCGTTCAAGGGCGTGTCGCCCGCACAGTTCCGCCGGCATGTGCTGAACCTGCTCGTGGTGCTGGCGGCGGTGAGCGTGGTGCGTTCGGTGGTGTCGCTGGTGTCGGTCTGAGACGCCATGAACGCGTGAACGCCCGGCTCTGTATGCTGCGGCGACATGCTGATTTCTCGCGTTTCATTCCGCCGCTCGCGTCGAGCCACAGCACGGGCCGCCGCCGCAGGGTTCGTGCTGTTCGCATCGGCGGCCGCCGATGCCGCCGCAGCATCTCTTTGTGCCGACACCGCCGCCCAATTCCCCCCACCGCCGCGCGCGCTCGCCATGGCCGTCGCCGCCGAGCGCGAGCACGCGGCCTTCGGCGCGCAGGCGATGGACGCCGAAGGCCGTCTCGTCGAGTCGGGCTGGGCCGAGGCCGACGCCTCGCGCCCGTTGCGCCTGGACCCTGCCCCGTGGCAGCGGGTGCACGGCTACTGGCAGGCGGTGCCCGAGCGCCGCAGCCCGCTGCCGTCGCTGGTGCGCTTCGGCGCGCTGCGGCCGGCCGACCGCACGCTGCTGCTGCAAGGGCTCAATCAAGCCAGCGCGGCGCATCTGCAAGGCCTCGGCGTGGGTCCCGACCAGGGCCTCGAAGCCGCCGAGCTGCGCGCGCTGGCCACCGCGGTGAACCGCGTCGCCGCCATCGACACGCCCTGGTCGGCCGCGTTCGTGAGCTGGCTCGCGCGCGAGGCGGGCCTGGGCGCCGACGAGTTCGAGTTCTCACAGGCGCACGTGGACTATGCGGGCGCCGCCTGGCAGGCCGGTGCGGCCGAGGCGGCGGGCCGCCAGACGCGTTATGCGATGCGCGCCTGCGACCTCACCCTCACGCCGCCGCGCGTGGGCGACCTCGTCTGCCACGCGCGCGCGGGCCGTGCCGGGCTCGACCGTTTCGAGAAGATCGGCGAGGTGCTCGCCACGCGGCCCACGGGCGGCGAGCCGCTGCCAATGCATTGCGACGTGGTAGTCCAGGTCGACGCACGCGGCTTCGAGGCCATCGGCGGCAACGTGCTGCAGTCGGTCACGCGCAGGCGGCTCGACTTCGCACCCGGCACGCGCGTGCTCGATGCGAGCTACCAGCCGGGGCACTGCGATCCGGCTGCTGCAGGCTGCGTCGACCGGCACATGAGCCGGCAGCCGTGGTCGTTGCTGCTGCAGTGGCGTGGAGAGATTGGCGCCGTTCAGCCCTGAACGATCCGCTTCATCAGCAGCCCCTTCAGGTCTCTTCGGGTGTCACAGACCAGGTGGATGTAGGCCGTGTTCCCGCGGACCTCGTAGATGATGCGGTTCATGCCCGAGAGCACCTGCCGGTATTGCACGATGTGCAGGGTCCGGAACTCGTCGGGAACCTTCCCCGAAAGCGGATGCGCCTCGATCCGCGCCACGGCATCCTTGATCTTCCGATAACTCGTCTTCCACGTGCCGGCGCCGAAGTTCTTCACGACATACGCGCGCAAATCCTGCAGGTCCGCCTCCGCCGAACGGAGGAAGACCACTTTCATGCGGGGTCTTCCGCGTCGTCCAGATCAGCGAAGACTTCGGCTGCAGAGCGAAATTGCCCTTGCTCGATTTCGCGGTTGCCCAGCGCAAGGATCTTGAGCAGCGCCAGCGTCTCCTCGTGCTCCTCATAGGAACGCACGTCCATCACGACGAGCTTCGCCTCGCCGTTCTGAGTGATCAGCATGGGCTCACGCGTCTCGGAGATCTCCCGGACAACTTCGGCCGCATGGCTCTTGAGATAGCTGATCGGCTTCACCTGGGTAGAAAGCTTCATGTAGCGCTCCTTCTGGGAACAGTCGGACTGATTATGGACTGAATTCAGCCCCGTCCGGCCGGCCTCAAAGCAACCCCGCCATCCGCCCCGCCGCCGCCGCCAGCGCACCGATGCGCGCGACCGCATCGTCCATCGACATGCGCGCTGTCGGCGCATGCACCGCGAGCGCCGCGCGCACCGTGCCCGCGGCGTCGCGCACCGGCACGGCCACGGCCACGAGGCCGGCGATGAATTCCTCGCGGTCGCACGAATGGCCGCGCCGGGCGATCTCGGCGCACTCGGCGCGCAGCGCATCGGCGGTCGTGAGGGTGTTGGCCGTCATGCGTTCGAGCGGCAGGCTCGCGATGATCGCGTCGCGCGCCGGCTCGGGCATCAGCGCCAGGAAAAGCTTGCCGCTCGCGGTGCAATGCAGCGGCACGTGCGAGCCGACGTCGAGCGTCAGCCGCAGCGGCCATTGCGCCTCGACACGGTCGAGATAGAGCACCTGCGCGCCGTCGAGGGTGGTGAGGTTGCAGGTCTCGCCGACCTCGCGCACCAGCGCGGCCAGCACCTCGTGGCGCAGGCCGCGCACCGTGCCGTGGTTCAGCGTGTCCAGCGCCAGCTGGCGCAGCGCGGGACCGACGATGAACGAGCGCTCGTCCACGTCGCGCGCCAGGAAGCCGGTGCCCAGCAGCTGGGTGCAGATGCGGTGCGCCGTGCCCTTGGGCAGGCCGAGCTGTGCCGCGAGTTCGGCCAGGGTGAGCGCCCGGCCCTGGTTGGCCAGCAGCGCGAGCAGCCGCAGGCTGCGCTCGGCGGACGAACCGGAAGACGTCTCCTCGGAGGTCGCGACAACGGAAGAGGGACTCACTGCGGCGGGCGCGCGCGCGGATCGGGGCATACGGGTAAACCTTAAAAGTGGAACGTTGCGTTCCGAAAAACATTAGCCTAGGATGCATCGCATTGCGGCGATTGTTCCATTGCCAAGGAGTGCGGTGCATGCGTGACGAGGAGTTCGACTACATCGTGGTGGGTGCCGGCTCGGCGGGTTGCGTGCTGGCCGGCCGGCTCAGCGAAGACCCGGCCACGCGCGTGCTGCTGCTCGAAGCCGGCCCGGCCGACAAGTCGCTCTGGATCCACCTGCCCATCGGCTACGGCAAGACGATGTGGAGCCCGACCTACAACTGGCGCTTCGAGACCGACCCCGACCCGAACATGAACGGGCGGCGCATCTACTGGCCGCGCGGCAAGACGCTGGGCGGATCGAGCGCGATCAACGGGCTGATCTACATCCGCGGCCAGCGCGAGGACTACGACCACTGGGCCGCGCTCGGCAATGCGGGTTGGGGCTTCGACGACGTGCTGCCCTACTTCATCCGCTCCGAAGGCAACCAGCGCGGCGCGAGCGCTTTCCACGGCGGCGACGGCCCGCTCAAGGTGTCGGACATCGCGGCACGGCATGAACTGATCGAGGCCTTCATCGAGGGCGCCGAGCAGATCGGCGTGCCACGCACCGAAGACTTCAACGGCGCCTCGCAGGAAGGCGCGGGCTACTACCAGCTCACCACGCACAAGGGCTGGCGCTGCAGCACGGCCAAGGCCTACCTGACGCCAGCGAAGAACCGGCCGAACCTGCGCATCGCGACCGAGGCGCTGGCCACGCGGCTGGTGCTCGACGGCCGGCGCGCGGTGGGCATCACCTACCGCCAGGGCGGCGAGACGAAGACCGCGCGCTGCCGCGCCGAGGTGCTGCTGGCGGCCGGCTCGATCCAGTCGCCGCAGTTGCTGCAGCTCTCGGGCATCGGCCCGCGCGCGCTGCTCGAGCGCGTCGGCGTGCCCGTGGTGCACGACCTGCCGGGCGTGGGCGAGAACCTGCAGGACCACCTGCAGATCCGCCTCGGCTACGAATGCGCCAAGCCCATCACCACCAACGACCAGCTCAACTCCTGGTTCGGCCAGGCCAGCATGGGCATGGAATGGCTGATGCACCGCACCGGGCCGCTCGCGGTCGGCATCAACCAGGGCGGCTGCTTCATGCGTGCGCTCAAGGACGAAAACGGCCAGCCCGTGGCCGCCACGCCCGACATCCAGTTCCATGTGGCCACGCTCTCGGCCGACATGGCCGGCGGCAAGGTGCATCCTTATTCGGGCTTCACCATGTCGGTGTGCCAGCTGCGGCCCGAGTCGCGCGGGCATGTGCGCATCCGCTCGCTCGACCCGGCCGAGCCGCCTGAGATGCAGCCCAACTACCTGGCGACCGAACTCGACCGCGCCACCACGGTGGCCGGCGTGAAGGCGGCGCGCGCCATTGCCGAGGCACCCGCGATGCGGCCCTACGTGAAGCGCGAGGTCAAGCCCGGCCCCGATGCCGCGAGCGATGCCGACCTGCTCGAGTTCTGCCGCAACAACGGCGCCACCATCTTCCACCCCACGGGCACCTGCCGCATGGGCAGCGACGCGCTCGCCGTGGTCGATGCGCGCCTGCGCGTGCATGGCGTGGCCGGGCTGCGCGTGATCGATTGCTCGGCCATGCCGACGCTGGTGTCGGGCAACACCAACGCGCCCGCCGTGATGATGGCCGAGAAGGCCGTGGACATGATCAGAGAGGACGCGATGGCGTCCGCGACTGCGCTTCAGCTTTAGGTTCTGTCGGTGTGAGCTTGGAAATCCGCTGAAGGCGCGTGGCCCGCAAGAGGCCCGACGAAGACAACCCAAAGGAGACAGGCAAATGAGCGCAACGATCGAAGAGAGAAAGATCCGCAAAGTCGTGATATCGGCGCTGGTGGGCGCCACCATCGAGTGGTACGACTTCTTCCTGTACGGCGTGGTGGCCGGCATCGTCTTCAACAAGCTCTACTTCCCGGGCAGCGACCCGGTGGTGTCGACCATGCTGGCCTACACCACCTTTGCCGTGGGCTTCGTCACGCGGCCGCTGGGCGGCGTGATCTTCGGCCACTTCGGCGACAAGATCGGGCGCAAGAGCATGCTGGTGATCACGCTGATGATCATGGGCGTGGCCACCTTCCTGATCGGGCTGGTGCCCACCTATGCGCAGATCGGCATCGCGGCGCCCGTCCTGCTGCTGCTGCTTCGCGTGGCGCAGGGCATCGGCCTGGGCGGCGAATGGGGCGGCGCGGTGCTGATGGCGTACGAGTACGCGCCCAAGGGCAAGCGCGGCTTCTACGCGTCGCTGCCGCAGATCGGCCTGGCCATCGGCCTGTGCATGGCCTCGGGCGTGGTGGCCTTGCTCTCGTGGCTCCTGACCGACGAGCAGTTCCTGGCGTGGGGCTGGCGCATCGCGTTCCTGCTCTCGGGCGTGATGGTGATCGTGGGCATGTACATCCGGCTGCACGTGCAGGAGACGCCTGAGTTCACGGCCGTGAAGGCGCGCAACGCCGAGCTGCGCATCCCGTTCATGGACATGCTGCGGCGCTATCCGGGCAACGTGCTCAAGGGCATGGGTGCGCGCTACATCGACGGCGTGTTCTTCAACATCTTCGGCGTGTTCTCGATCAACTACCTGACCAGCACGCTCAAGATCAGCCGCACCGATGCACTGCTGGGCGTGATGGCCGCGGCGGTGGTGATGATCTTCTTCATTCCGTTCTTCGGGCGCATGTCCGACCGCATGGGGCGCGGCAAGGTCTACATGTGGGGCTCGCTCATCACCGCGGTGTCGGCGTTCCCGGGCTTCTGGCTCATGATGAACAGCGGCGGCAACGTGCTCCTGGTGTGGCTCGCGATCATCGTGCCGTTCGGCATCCTCTACGCCTCGGTGTACGGGCCGGAGGCGGCGCTGTTCTGCGACCTGTTCGACGCCAAGGTGCGCTACACGGGCATCTCCTTCGTCTACCAGTTCTCGGGCATCTTCGCCTCGGGCATCACGCCGATCATCGCCACCGCGCTGCTCAAGTCGGGCGGCGGGCAGCCGTGGCATATCTGCCTGTACGTGCTGTTCGCGGGTGCGGTGTCGGCGGCCTGCGCCTGGATGATCGGGCGCTCGCCGATGATCGAGGAAGCGCCCGCCGAGGCGGGGCCGCCCGTCCCGGTGGCTAGGCAGCGGGCCGGTGCCCGAGGGTGAAGAGACCGACGTCGACCCGGCCCGAGAGAAAGCCCGCCTCGCAATAGCAGAGGTAGTACTCCCAGAGCCGCTTGAACGACGCATCGAAGCCCAGCGGCTCGATCGTCGGCCAGGCCGCAAGGAAGCGGTGCCGCCATTCGGCGAGCGTGGCCGCGTAGCTGCCGCCGAAGGATTCGGCCCGCGCCAGCGTGAGGCCGGCGCGGGCCGCCTCGGCCTCGAGCGCGCCCACCGACGGCAGCATGCCGCCCGGGAAGATGAAGCGCTGGATGAAGTCGGGGCTGCGCCGGTAGCGCTCGAAGAAGGCGTCGGCGATGGTGATCACCTGCACCACCGCCACGCCGCCCGGCGCAAGGCGCTGGCGCAGCGTGTCGAAGTACACCGGCCAGTAGCGTTCGCCCACCGCCTCGAGCATCTCGATCGACACGATGCAGTCGTACTGGCCGCCGGCATCGCGGTAGTCCTGCAGGCGCAGGTCCACGTGCGATGCCAGACCCTCCTCGTCGACCCGCTGCCGCGCATGCGCGAGCTGCTCGGTCGACAACGTGAGGCCGGTCACGCGGGCGCCGTGGCGCCCGGCCAGCGCGATGGCGAGCGCACCCCAGCCGCAGCCGATCTCGAGCACGCTGTCGCCGGGCGCGGGCGCGAGCAGCTCGGCGATGCGCGCGATCTTGGCCGCCTGCGCCTGCTCGAGCGTCTCGTCGCCGGTGGCGTAGAGCGCGCTCGAATAGATCATTTCGGGGTCGAGCCACTGGGCATAGAACGCATTGCCCATGTCGTAGTGGAAGGCGATGTTCTGCCGGCTGCCGCGGCGCGTGTTGGCGCGCATGCGGTGCAGCGCGCGGCCGAACCATCGCGCGGGCAGCGAGGCCTCGAAGACGCGGCCCCAGCCTTCTTCGTTGCGGATGCCGAATTCGAGCAGCGCGGTCAGGTCCGGGCTCGACCAGTCGCCGTCGCGGTAGGACTCGGCCAGGCCGGTGTCGCCGCGCAGCAGCATGCGCGCGAGCGGGCGCCAGCGGTGCAGGCGGATGGACGCGTGCGGGCCGTCGGCTGCGCCGCGCCCTTCCACGCGCTCGCCGTTCGGCAGCTCCACGGCGATCGCGCCGCAGCGCACGCCGCGCAGCAGCCGCACCAGCAGCCGGCGCAGCGGCCGGCGAGTCCAGGCGGCGGGCGGGCAATGGACATCGATGCTGGTCGGCGAGGAATGGGTGGAAGTGCTCGTGTTCATGTGTCCTTGGCTCCAACAATGCTCACCGGCTGTGCCGGCGCGGGCGGGCAGCTGCGAAAGCGCGCGCCCTTGATCCACAACCGAAGTGCTTCCCAGTGGATGGCACCCACCACCTTCAGCGTCAGCAGCGGATGCGAGAAGAAGACTTGCGCGAGCGCCGCATCGCCGAGCGGGCGGCGCTCGGCATCGAAGCGCGCGACCAGCAGCGGGCCCTCGGCGTCCGACGCGGTGATGCCGATGCCGAGCCCGGGCCGCAGCGCATCGGGCAACTCGACGCGAAACGCATAGCGCATGTCGATGTCGAGGAACGGCGAGACGTGGAACTGCT
>CAMLCW010000112.1 GCA_946478645.1 uncultured Variovorax sp. | reverse complement strand
GTCGGCCCCTCGCGACGCTAGATCGAAAATCCCGCCAGGGCCGGAAGGCAGCAACGGTATCGGTTGATGCGGGCGCCGAGGCCAGCCGGCAGGGTCATCGCCATTTCCGCGCTCCGCGCGGAAATCCCAAGATTTGCCACGCAAATCTTGGGCCCCAGGCTATCTCCTTCCAAATTCCCCTCGGCTGTCGCCGCGTCCCCTTTTACTAAAAGGGAGCTTCTCCGCTGCGCGGTAGGATCACGGGAGGCCTTGGCGTAAACAACGTGGGGCTTTCCGGTCCTGCCGGAGCGACGTGGCAATATACGAGTTGGTTTGCGAGTGGTGCCAGCAGCGCAATGTCCTATCTCGTCCTCGCCCGCAAGTGGCGCCCGAAGCGTTTCGCCGAACTGGTCGGGCAGGAGCACGTGGTCCGTGCGCTGACCAACGCGCTCGACAGCGGCCGCGTCCACCATGCCTTCCTGTTCACCGGCACCCGCGGCGTCGGCAAGACGACGATCGCGCGCATTTTCGCCAAGTCCCTGAATTGCGAACGTGGCACGTCGGCCGAGCCCTGCGGCGAATGCAATTCCTGTCGGGATATCGACGCCGGTCGATTCATCGACCTGCTCGAGATCGACGCTGCGTCCAACACCGGCGTGGACGACGTGCGCGAGGTGATCGAGAACGCGCAGTACATGCCTGCGCGCGGCCGGGTGAAGGTCTACCTGATCGACGAAGTGCACATGCTGTCCAAGGCCGCGTTCAATGCGTTGCTGAAGACGCTCGAGGAGCCGCCCGGGCACGTAAAGTTCCTGCTGGCGACGACCGATCCGCAGAAGGTGCCGGTCACCGTGCTGTCGCGCTGCCTGCAGTTCAACCTGCGGCCGATGGCGCCCGAGACGGTGCTCGAACACCTCACGAGCGTGCTGCAGACCGAGCAGGTGCCGGCCGAGCCGCAGGCGTTGCGACTTCTTGCGCGTGCGGCGCGCGGATCGATGCGCGACGCGCTCTCGCTCACCGACCAGGCGATCGCGTTCGGCAACGGCGAGCTGCTCGAAGCCGGCGTGCGCCAGATGCTCGGCAGCGTGGACCGCGGCCACGTGTTCAAGCTGATCGAGGCACTGGCGCTGGGCGACGGCCGGACGGTAGTCGACACCGCCGAGGCGCTGCGCGTCGACGGCATGTCGGCGGCTTCCACGCTCGAGGAAATGACGGCGGTGCTGCAGGCCATGGCGGTGCTGCAGGCGGTGCCCTCGCGCGCCGAAGCGGCGGCCGATGCCACCGATCCCGACGCGGTCGATACCGCGCGCCTCGCGGCCCTGATGCCGGCCGACGAAACGCAGCTGCTCTACAGCCTATGCCTGCATGGCCGCGGTGAGCTCGGCCTGGCGCCCGACGAGTACGCGGCCCTCACGATGGTGCTGCTGCGGCTGCTGGCGTTCAAGCCCTCGGTGGGGGCTGCCGCCGCCGAGGGCTCTTCGGCCTCCGCGGAAAAAAAAACTCTGAATGACGCCCCGCGGGCGGCTGCGGCCCCGGTGGCTGCACCGCCGCTGCAGCGGTCCGTCGAACCGCCTGCGCCGGTGGCGCCGCCCGCTGGCGCGCCCGCGGTGCAGCGCCTGGCGGTGGTCAGCGAGCCGGTCCGGCGCCCGGAGCCCAGGCCGCCGGTCTCCGCAGAAACCGTGCCGGTGGAGGGCGAGGCCAAGGTGGTCGCGGTGCCGATGCGCGTGCAGCCGCCGCCCGGCCAGCGCGACGTGCCGCGGCCCGAGGCGCAGCGCGGCCCCGCGCCGCCGATCCCGCCGAGCGAGGACGGCGACTTCTGGCACGCCACGGTCACGCAGATGGTGGCGGCCGAAAGCATCAGCGCGCTCGCGCGCGAGCTCGCGCTGCAGTCGCAGCTGGTGGCGCGCGACGTGGACCAATGGATACTGCGCGTGGAACGCGAACTGCTCAACCAGCCCTCGGCGCGCGAGAAGCTCACCGATGCGCTGGCCGCGCTCGGGCATGGCGTGAAGCTCGCGATCGAGATCGGCGGCGTGGTCGACAGCCCCGCACGCCGCAACAAACAGGCCGCCGACGAGCGCCAGCGGCTCGCCGAAGAAGCCATCCGCAACGATCCCGAGGTGCAGATGCTGATGCGCGAATTCGATGCGAAGATCGTGCCCGGAAGCCTCAAGCCGGCCTGAGCCGGTGGCCGCAGCGGCGCACGGCGCCCGGCCGACTCACTTACCCTTCTTTCATCTCAACCATTCAGGACCAACGATGTTCAACAAAGGACAACTGGCCGGCCTCATGAAGCAGGCGCAGGCAATGCAGGACAACCTCAAGAAGGCGCAGGAAGAACTGGCCACCATCGAGGTCGAAGGCGAATCGGGCGCGGGCCTCGTCAAGGTCGTGATGACCTGCAAGCACGACGTCAAGCGCATCACGATCGACCCGAGCCTGCTGGCCGACGACAAGGACATGCTCGAAGACCTGGTGGCCGCGGCCTTCAATGCCGCGGTGCGCAAGGCCGAGGAAACGAGCGAGCAGAAGATGGGCAAGCTCACGGCCGGCATGCCGGGCATGCCTCCCGGCATGAAGCTGCCGTTCTGAGCAACGGATGGCCGACGCCAGTTCGCTCGACGCGCTGGTCGATGCATTGCGCCGCCTGCCGGGCGTAGGGGTCAAGTCGGCCTCGCGCATGGCGTTCCACCTGCTGCAGCACGACCGCGAAGGCGCACAGCTGCTGTCGCGCGCGCTGCAGCAGGCGGCGGGCAGCGTGCGCCACTGCGAGCGCTGCAACACCTTCACTGAAGCGCCGGTGTGCCACGTGTGCCTCGATCCGCGGCGCGATGCGACCAAGCTCTGCGTGGTCGAAACGCCGGCCGACCAGGCCGCGCTCGAACGCACCAACGCTTTCCGCGGCTACTACTTCGTCCTGATGGGCAAGCTCAGCCCGCTCGACGGCATCGGCCCCAGGGACATCGGCCTGCAGAAGCTGTTCGAGCGCGCGCTCGACGGCACGGTCAGCGAAGTCATCCTGGCGACCAACTTCACCGCCGAGGGCGAGGCCACCGCGCACGTGATCGGCGAAACGCTCAAGCAGCGCGGCCTCACGGTCACGCGGCTCGCGCGCGGCGTGCCCGCGGGCAGTGAACTCGAATACGTCGATCTCGGCACCATCGCGCATGCGCTCGTGGACCGCCGCTAGCAGCACAGGCATCGCATGACTCTCTCGTCGCTCACCATCGCCTACTGGTGCGTCTTCATCGCGTGCGGCCTGCCGTACCTCGCGGCATGGACCGCAAAGGCCGGCAGCTTCGGCCCGCGCGACAACATGCATCCGCGCGACTGGGCCAGCCGGCAGAGCGGCTGGCGCGCACGCGCCAACAGCGCCCAGGCCAACAGCTTCGAGGGCCTGCCATTCTTCGTCGGCGCGGTCATCATCGCGCATCAGCTCGGTGCCGCGCAGGCGCGGCTCGACATGCTTGCCGCGGCCTACGTGGTCCTGCGGCTCGCCTACATCGCGCTCTACATCAAGGGCCTCGGCGGTGCGCGCAGTGCGGTGTGGGCGCTGGGATTCCTGGTCAACATCGCGATCCTTTTCGTCGCGCCATAGCAGGGCTTCCAGCCTTTCGGTACAGGCCTCATGGAGGCCTTCATGCTTACGTGAAAACCCGCACGGGATGACCCCGATGCCGACGGCAGGGGCGCGCCCCTAAGCTCGATTCAATTTACGAATTCAAGAGCTCGCAGGACCGCGCCATGCTTCATCGCAGAACCCTCATCACCGCCTCCGCAGTCGCTGCCGCATCGGTCGCGCTGCCGCGGGTCTTTGCGCAGGCCAAGCTCGAGAAGACCAAGGTCTCGATCGCGGTCGGCGGCAAGGCGGCCTTCTATTACCTGCCGCTCACCATCTCCGAACAGCTCGGCTACTTCAAGGCTGAAGGGCTCGAAGTCGAGATCTCCGATTTCGCTGGCGGCGCGCGCGCGCTGCAGGCGGTGGTCGGCGGTTCGGCCGACGTGTGTTCCGGTGCCTACGAGCACACCATCAACCTGCAGGCGAAGAACCAGTTCTTCCAGGCCTTCGTGCTGCAGGGCCGCGCGCCGCAGATCGCGGTCGGCGTGTCGACCAAGAACATGGCCGGCTACACGGGCATCGCGGACCTCAAGGGCAAGAAGATCGGCGTCTCTGCGCCGGGCTCATCGACCAACATGGTGGCCAACCTCGTGCTGTCGCGCGGCGGCCTCAAGGCGAGCGACGTGAGCTACATCGGCGTGGGCGTGGCCGCGGGGGCGCTCACCGCACTGCGCTCGGGGCAGATCGATGCGATCAGCAACACCGACCCGGTCATGACCATGCTCGAGCAGAAGGGCGACGTGAAGATCATCAGCGACACGCGCACGCTCAAAGGCACGCAGCAGGTGTTCGGCGGCCCGATGCCCGCGGCCTGCCTGTATGCGCCGATGGACTTCGTGCAGAAGAACCCCAACACCTGCCAGGCGCTGGCCAACGCGATCGTCCACGGCCTCAAGTGGCTGCAGACGGCAGGGCCCGGCGACATCATCAAGACCGTGCCGGAGACCTACCTGCTCGGCGACCGCGCGCTGTACCTCGCGTCGTTCGACAAGGTGCGCGAGTCGATCGCCACCGACGGCCTGGTGCCCGCCGAGGGGCCGAAGACCGCGCTGACGGCGATCGCGAGCTTCGACACGGCGGTGAAGGCCGACCGGATCGACCTTGCGAAGACCTACACCAACGATTTTGCAAAGCGCGCGAAGGACAGGTTCAAAGCCTGAATTCGAACGCCTTCGCGACCCGGCTCCGGCCGGGTTTTTTCTTGCGGTGCCCGGCACCAGAAATTGGCACTACATGTCCGACCACGCACTCGAGCTCCTTTCGATCCATTGCACTTTTCATTCGCGCGACGACCCCGGTCAGCGCTACACCGCGGTGGCCGACACCACGCTGCGCGTGCGCGCCGGCGAGTTCGTCTCGGTAGTGGGACCGACGGGCTGCGGCAAGTCGACGCTGCTCAACGTGGCCGCGGGGCTGCTCGCGCCGTCGTCGGGCACGGTGAAAGTGTTCGGGCAGACGCTCGCGGGCATCAACGCGCGCGCGGGCTACATGTTCCAGACCGAGGCGCTCATGCCGTGGCGCAACGCGATCGACAACGTGATGGTCGGGCTGCAGTACCGCGGCGTGCCCGAAGCCGATGCACGCGCGCAGGCCGAGGCGTGGCTTTCGCGCGTGGGCCTGTCGGGCTTCGGCGACCGCTATCCGCACCAGCTCTCGGGCGGCATGCGCAAGCGCGTGGCGCTCGCGCAGACGCTGGTGCTCGATCCGGACATCCTGCTCATGGACGAGCCCTTCAGCGCGCTCGACATCCAGACGCGCCAGTTGATGGAGAACGAGGTCCTCGATCTCTGGAATCTCCGCAAGAGGGCGGTGCTGTTCATCACGCACGATCTCGACGAGGCGATCGCGATGAGCGATCGCGTGGTGGTGCTCTCGGCCGGTCCGGCCACGCACCCGATCGGCGAGTTCGAGATCGACCTCGCACGGCCGCGCAACGTGGCCGAAGTGCGCACGCATCCGCGCTTCGTCGAGCTGCACACGCAGATCTGGGAGGTGCTGCGCGACGAGGTGCTCAAAGGCTATGCGCAGCAATTGAGAAAGGCCGCATGATGTCGCGCCTCGCTCTGAACGAACGCAATGCGCGCGTCTGGCAGTTGATGCTGCTGGTGGTGCTTCTCGTGGGATGGCATTTGGCGTCGCGCAACCAGCAGGTTGCCTTCTTCCTCGGCGAGCCGATCCAGGTGGCGGGCCGCATCTGGAGCTGGTTCCTGCCATTCGAGGTGCCGCCGAACCCGCTGTTCCCGGAGGGGCTGAAGGGCAATGCCGACATCTACCGCCACCTGGGCACCACCTTGCTCGAGACGGTGCTGGCCTTCGGCATCGGCACCTTGCTCGGGCTGGCCTGCGGGCTCTGGCTCGCGCTGGCGCCCACGGCCAGCCTGATCCTCGACCCGTACATCAAGGCGGCCAATTCGATGCCGCGCGTCATCCTGGCGCCGATCTTCGCGCTCTGGTTCGGGCTTGGCATCTGGAGCAAGGTGGCACTGGCGGTGACGCTGGTGTTCTTCATCGTCTTCTTCAACGTCTACCAGGGCGTGCGCGAAGTGAGTCCGGTGGTGCTGGCGAATGCGAAGATGCTCGGCGCCAACCAGCGGCAGCTGCTGCGCACGGTGTACCTGCCGAGCGCCACGAGCTGGGTGTTTTCGAGCCTGCACACCTCCGTGGGGCTGGCCTTCGTGGGCGCGGTGGTCGGCGAATACCTCGGCTCGGCGCGCGGCGTGGGCTACCTGATCCTGCAGGCCGAAGGCACCTTCGACGTGAACACGGTGTTTGCCGGCATCGTGGTGCTGACGGCTTTTGCACTGCTGCTCGACGGGTTGGTCGGCTGGATCGAGCGGCGCCTCATGAAATGGCAGCCGCGCAGCGGCGAGACCGAGAAGCTGTAGGCGGGCAACACGAGCCGGATTTGCCGCTGTCGGCGAAAGGCAAGTGGCGGATCTGTCTACTTCTTCACGCTGCCAAAAGCGAGGCAGCCTTTAGACTCTTTGGCTCGGCAATGGACGCCGAGGCTGCGCCACCGCGTGCATCCATCGCCGTCCACGAGTACGACGGCCCTTGCTGGCAGCCCTCCCGCCGCGTCCCCGCACGCGCACGACAGGCCTGCTGCCACATCGGGCCTCCTCGCTGCCGTTCCATTCGACTGCCGTACCGCGCCCGAAGCCTGTGCTTCGCGCCGCCGCTCCAGGATTTCCCTGCACGGCAAGGCCGGTCACCAAGGGAGGAAAAAACCATGCAACTCATCGTCTCGGCCGGACTGATCCTGGCCATCGTCCTGTGGGGCATCGTCGCGCCCGCCCACCTGGGCGCCGTGTTCGACGGCGCTCTCGCGCTCATCACGCACAACTTCGGCTGGTTCTACCTGTGGGTGGTACTGGGGCTGGTCGTGCTCGCGCTGACACTGGCATTCAGCCGCTTCGGCGACCTGAAGCTCGGCGCCGAAGACGAGGAACCCGAGTTCTCGGTCGGCGCCTGGTTCTCGATGCTGTTCGCCGCGGGCATGGGCATCGGCCTGGTGTTCTGGGGCGTGGCCGAGCCTGTCTCGCATTACGGCGCGCCGCCACCGAGCATCGCGCCGCATACGCCCGAGGCCGCGCATGCCGCCATGCGCTACAGCTTCTTTCACTGGGGCGTGCATCCCTGGGCGGTGTACAGCGTGGTCGCGCTGGCGATCGCCTTCTTCCAGTTCCGCCGCGGCGGTTCGGCGCTGGTCAGCACCGCCGTCGAGGCGTTGCCCTGGGCCCCGATGAAACGCCTCGGACCGGTCGTCAACGTGCTGGCCGTGATCGCCACGGCGTTCGGCGTGGCGGCCTCGCTCGGCATGGGCGCGCTGCAGATCAACAGCGGCCTCAACGCGGTGTTGGGCCTGCCCGTGGGGCAGGGTTCGCAGCTCGGCATCATCGCCGTCACCACGGTGCTGTTCCTGGCCTCGGCCATCAGCGGCGTGGGCCGCGGCATCAAGTGGCTGTCCACCTTCAACCTCATCCTGGCCGCGCTGCTGGCCGTGGCCGTGTTCGTGCTCGGGCCGACGGTGGCCATCATCGACACCTTCACGACCACGCTGGGCACCTACGCGAGCGAATTCGTGCAAATGAGCCTGCGCATGACGCCGTTCCGCGACAGTGGCTGGGTCGGCGGCTGGACCATCTTCTACTGGGCGTGGTGGGTGTCATGGGCGCCGTTCGTGGGCCTGTTCATCGCGCGCGTGTCGCGGGGCCGCACGGTGCGCCAGTTCATCCTTGGTACCGTGGCGGCACCTGCCGCGGCGGCTTTCCTGTGGTTCTCGGTGTTCGGTGGTGCGGCACTCAACATGGAAATCATCCAGCACATGCCGATCGCCGATGCCGTCAAGGCCGACGTCTCGACCGCGCTGTTCGCGATGTTCGACCTGCTGCCGCTGGGCATGCTGATGTCGGGCGTGGCGACGGTGCTGGTGGTGGTGTTCTTCGTGACATCGGGCGACTCGGCGGTGCTGGTGCTGGGCATGATGACCAGCGGCGGCAACCCGAACCCGAGCACTCGCGTCAAGATCACCTGGGGCGTGCTGGTCGCGGGCATCGCAGCCAGCCTGCTGCTGGCCGGCGGGTTGAAGTCGGTGCAGACGGCAACCATCGTGTTCGCGCTGCCTTTCACCGCCGTGATCGTGCTGATGGCGATCTCGCTGTGGCGTGGCCTCAGCGAAGACTACGAGGCCGAGCGCCTGCGCGAGCGTGCGTTGCGCCAGCGCGTGCGCGATATCGTCGAACACCAGCCAGGTCTGCGCTGATCGAAGGAGCCCTACCGTGACACTCGAACTGTTTGGCGCTATCGGCAAGGGCTTTCTGTTCGCGTTCGCAACGCTGCTGCCGATCCTGAATCCCGCCGCCACGGCGCCCATTTTTCTTGGACTGACCGAAGGGGCGTCGGCTTCTACCCGCGCTTTGCTGTCGCGGCGCATTGCGCGCAACATGTTCTGGCTGATGCTGGGGGCGATGCTGGTCGGCGTCTACGTGCTGGAGTTTTTCGGCATCTCGCTGTCGATCGTGCGCGTGGGCGGCGGCCTGATCGTGGCTGCCAATGCATGGCGCATGCTTTCGGCGTCGCAGCCTGCGAGCACCACCCAGAACGCGCTGGCCGAGGCCTACACGCCCGAGATGGCCAGCCGCCAGGCCTTCTATCCGCTGACCTTCCCGATCAGCTGCGGCCCCGGCTCGATCGCTGCGGCGATCACGATCGGTGTGTCGTTGGCAGGGCCGCGCTTGTCGTCGACGCTCGCGCGCACCAGCGGCGCGGTGCTGGCTTTGGGGGTGATCGCCGTGCTGATGTATCTGGCTTTCCGCTACGCCGAGCGCCTGCTTCGTCCGCTGGGCGAAGCAGGTACCGTGATCTTCCTGCGCCTGTCGGCGTTCATCCTGATGTGCCTGGGCGTGCAGATCGTCTGGGACGGCGTGCACGAACTCGGGATCGAACTGCTGCGCGACGCACGGGTTGCGCGTTGACCTTCTAGCGCTTCTTCTTTGCCGACGCGGCGCGCGGGGCAACCGCCCGCTTGCTGCTCGGCCGCGACTTGATCATGTTGCCGCGCGCGGCCACGGGCTTCACCGCGCTGTCGCCGCGCCGGGCCACCCGGCCCACCGCGCGCTTGGAACCCGAGCCGACGTGGGCCGTGCGTGCGGCACGCACCGGCAGGTACACCACCACGCTCTCGCCGCGCTTGAACGCATGGTTGACCTTGACGTCGTTCCAGTCGGCCACGCTCGCGGGCTGCAGCTTGTAGCGGCGTGCGATGCTCGCAACGCTGTCCCTGCGGCCGGCCTTGACGGTGGTGCGGCGGGTGATGATCTCGGGCTGGAAGCTCAGCTTCCCGGTCTCGGCGACCACGGCGGTCACGTCTTCCTTGACCCGGGCGCCGCGCTTCACGATGAGCGTCGAGCCGGCGCGGATCAGCATGCGCGGCGGAATGTTGTTGAGCGCGCGCAGGTCGGCCTCGCTCATGCCCGAACGCTGTGCCGCGTCGGCCACCGTCATCGTGTCGGACACGACCCAGGCGGTCCAGCTCGCATACTGGCCTTGCGTGTAGGCGTCGAAGTTGCGCTGGAACACCGCAGCGTTGTCCCAGGGCAGCAGGATCTGCGGCGTGACGGCGGCGATCAGCACCGGCTTGTGCGCGGCCGGGTTGAGTGCGCGGAAGTCCTCGATGCGCACGTCGGCCAGCTTGGCCGCGAGTTCCACGTCGAGGTCGCGCGTCAGCGTGACGGTCTGGAAGTACGGGTGGTTGGGAATCAGCGGCAGCTCGGTGGCGAAGGCCTGCGGATTGGCGACGATGTTCTTCACTGCCTGCAGCTTGGGCACGTAGTAGCGCGTCTCGGTCGGCATCGAGAGGTCGCTGTAGGTGGTCGGCAGGCCGAGGCGCTGGTTCTTCGCGATGGCGCGGCTCACGCTGCCTTCGCCCCAGTTGTACGCGGCGAGCGCGAGCTGCCAGTCGCCGAACATGCCGTAGAGCTTTTGCAGGTAGTCGAGCGCGGCGCGGGTCGAGGCGACCACGTCGCGCCGGTCGTCGCGGAAGATGTTCTGCTTCAGGTCGTAGTCGTTGCCGGTGGCCGGCATGAACTGCCACATGCCCGCCGCGCGTGCGCTCGAGACGGCCTGCGGATTGAAGGCGCTTTCGATGTAGGGCAGCAGTGCGAGCTCGGTCGGCATGTTGCGCCGCTCGAGTTCTTCGACGATGTGGAAGATGTACTTGTTCGAGCGCTCGGCCATGCGCTGGATGTAGTCGGGCCGGCTTGCGTACCACTGCTCGCGGTCGCGCACGAGGTCGCTCTCGAGGTTCGGCATCTTGAAGCCGCGGCGAATGCGGTCCCACATGTCCGCCGGCGGCGCCAGCGTGACGACGCTCTGCGAATGGGCTTCGCTGCTGGTGATCGGCGTGAGCGGGCCACCGGGGAAGACGGGCGCGGCGCTGCGCGAGGCCGTGGCATTCTGGTTGGCGGAAGTGGAGGAAGAGCCGGTGGTGCCCGCGCACCCCGCGAGCACGAGGGAGCCTGCAAGGCAGACGGCAGTGATGAATTTCATCGGAAATCGTTTTTCCATTGGCGCAGCGCTGCGAACACCTCGGCTTCGGCCGCATCGGCGGAAAGCTCGGCATGTTCGCGCACCGCTTGGAGCACAGTGGCTTCGCGGCTGCGAAGAAATGGGTTGATCCGGCGTTCGGTGGCGAGTTGCGCGGGCAGCGTGGGCTGCCCTTGCGCGCGCAGGCTTTCGCAGTGCGCGATGTACTGAGTCAGATCGGCGTTGGCGGGTTCCACCGCCTTGGCGAAACGCAGGTTAGAAAGTGTGTATTCGTGGGCACAACAGACGCGGGTATCGCCGGGCAGCGCCGCAAGGCTGTCGAGCGATGCGAGCATTTGTGCGGGCGTGCCCTCGAACAGGCGTCCGCAGCCGCCGGAGAACAGCGTGTCGCCGCAAAAAAGCAGCGGCGCGCGGCCTTGGCCGGCCGGAAGGAAGTAGGCGATGTGCCCGGCCGTGTGGCCCGGCACGTCGATCACAGCGAATCGCAGGCCGAGCACTTCGGCGTGTTCGCCGTCTTGCAACGGCCTGAACGGCTCTGGAATGCGCTCGCGCGCGGGGCCGAAGACCGGCGCGCCGGTGGCCGCATGCAGCGCGGCCACGCCGCCGGTGTGATCGGCATGATGGTGCGTGACTAGAATCGCGGCGAGCTGCAGTTGCTCGCGCGCCAATGCGTCGAACACCGGTTGAGCGTCGCCCGGGTCCACCACGATCGCGTGGGACCCGTCTTGCAGCATCCAGATGTAGTTGTCGGCAAAGGCAGGCAGCGGAACAAGGGTCATGAGCGGTCAAATTATAGGTTTGCAGGATTGGTTCACGACCCCCCCTGGCCGCTACCTGCTGGCGTGGGAGCAGGCCCAGTTCGACGAGGCGGTCGCGGACATCTTCGGCTATCACGCGCTTCAGCTCGGTGCTTCCGAGGTCGACGGCCTGAGCGCCAATCGCATGCCGCACCGCTGGCTCGCGCTGGCCGAGCCGCACGCACAGCGCAAGGCCGCGCTCATCACCGATTTCACCGCGCTGCCGTTTGCGGCCAACAGCCTCGACCTGGTAGTGCTGCCGCATGCGCTCGAACTGAGCCAGGACCCGCATGCGACCTTGCGCGAGGTCGAGCGCGTGTTGGTGCCCGAAGGCCGTGTGGTGATCTGCGGCCTGAACCCGGCCAGCCTCTGGGGCATGCGCCAGCGCCGTGCGCACCTCTACCGCAAGCTGGGCTTCGGCGAGCTGTACCTGCCGGAGGGCGGCGAATCCATCGGCTACTGGCGCATGCGAGACTGGCTGCGGCTGCTCAGCTTCGAAGTGGAGTCGGGCCGTTTCGGCATCTACCGGCCCGCGGTGCGCAGCGAAGCATGGCTCGAGCGTTGCCGCTGGATGGACGCCGCGGGCGAACGCTGGTGGCCCATCTTCGGCGCCGCGTACTTCCTCGTCGCGGTCAAGCGGGTGCGCGGCATGCGCCTGCTGAGCGCCGACTGGCGCCGCGCGGCCGCGCGCGCCACCGCACCGGTACCCATCGCGGGCAAGATGCACAGCACCACCGGCACCGCCGATCGAATTTCAAAGAACAGACAGAAGGAAAGAAGAGCTTGAACGAAGTCGTGATCTACACCGACGGTGCATGCAAAGGCAACCCCGGCCCTGGCGGCTGGGGTGCGTGGCTCAAGTCGGGGCCCACCGAGAAGGAGCTGTTCGGCGGCGAACTCAACACCACCAACAACCGCATGGAGCTCACCGCGGTGATCGAGGGGCTGGCCGCGCTCAAGCGGCCGTGCAAGGTCATCCTCTACCTCGACAGCCAGTACGTGCGCATGGGCATCACCGAGTGGATCCGCGGCTGGAAGGCCAAGGGCTGGCTCACCTCGACCAAGCAGCCGGTGAAGAACGTCGAGCTCTGGCAGAAACTCGACAAGCTCGTGACCGAGGGCGGCCACGTGATCGAGTGGCGCTGGGTCAAGGGCCATTCCGGCGACCCGGGCAACGAGCGTGCGGACATGCTCGCGAACCGGGGCGTGGACAAGGCGCTGGGCCGAAGGGTCTAGACCAGTCCTTCGAACATCATCACGTCGACCTCGTCGCCCGCGGCGATATTGCCCTGGGCGTGGTGCAGCACTAAGAGCCCGTTGGCCTCGACCATCGAGCTCAGCACGCCCGAGCCCTGGTTGCCGGCAATGCGGACTTCGGGCAGCGCGCCCGCCACGGCCTGCACGAAGCCGCGCTGGTATTCGGTGCGGCCGGGCTTCTTGCGGATGGCGCTGGCTGCGCGCGCGCGCAGCAGGGGTGGCGGCGCGGCAGCGGTTTCGTGGCAGCCCATCATGCGCAGCAGGGCCGGCCGCACGAAGGCGAGGAAGGTGACCATCACCGCGACCGGGTTGCCCGGCAGCCCGAAGAGTGCCGCGGCACCGCGTCCGGCCACGGCCTGCTGGCGCGGAATGAGGCCGACCGCCATCGGCCGGCCGGGCCGCATGGCGACGCGCCAGAACGCCATGTCGCCGAGCTGCTGCATCACGGCGCGCGTGTGGTCGGCCGCGCCGACGCTGACCCCGCCGCTG
>CAMLCW010000111.1 GCA_946478645.1 uncultured Variovorax sp. | reverse complement strand
CAGCGTGGCCTCTTCGCGTGCGATGGGCAGGTGGCTGTCGAGCGTCTCGTGCAGTTCGTGGGTGGCCTCGCGCAGCGGGCGAAGCACATCGGCGAAGGCAGGCGGGTTGGTGGTCATGGGCAAACGGAAGGAGGCGCCGGAGCGCGCAGTACGTGCGTGCAGCGAGCGTACGCGAAGACCGAGCGCCGCCGGTGGGCGCGGTTCCCGCGCAGCGGTAGGAAATCCGGCCAGTCCGCGCGTCGGATCGCGGCTATGCCTGCCTGAGCAGCGCCGTGGCGAAACCTGCGAGTGCCGCCAGGATCAGCACGTCGAGCACCATGCGTGTCTGGTTGCCCGGTGCCGAGCGGCTGAAAGCGCTGCCCCCAAGGCGCATGCCGACGGCCATGGCCGGCCAGAGCAGCACCGCCCAGCCAACGGTCTGCCAGCCGACGAGCTCGGCATCGTGCACCAGCGACAGTGCCCCGCCGCACACCAGCGCATAGCTGCTGATCCACAGCAGCACGTTGATCATGGTCGAGCGCAGCACCTGCGGCCGTACGCCGGCAGCGGCCATCAGCAAGGCGGCAACGATGCCGCCGGAGGCCGCGAAGCCGTTGAGCAGGCCCGAGAAAACGCCCGCCCACCCGCGCAGCGCGGCCGACGGCGAGAGCATCCTGCCCATGGTGAGCCGCACGCCGGTGGCGCCGAGCAGGACCATCGCGCTCACCGCCACGCGCACCACGTCGGGCTGCAGCCAGCCCAGGCCGACGAGTCCGAGCGGGACGAACACGAAGTTGCCGATCAAAAGCGCGCGGTGCCAGACGCGGTCGACGTCCATCGCCGTGCTGCGCACGAGCCGCAGCGACGCCAACACCTCGAGCAGCAGCACGGCAATGACCACCGGCCCCGGCGCGACGAAAGGCGCCAGCCCGGCCACCACGAGAGCCGAATAGCCGAAGCCTGCAAAGCCGCGCACGACCCCCGCCAGCAGCGAGATCAGCAGCGCGAGCGCCAGCAGCCAGCCCGGCGCCGGCCAGAGCGCGCGGGCCAGTTCCGGCAGCGCGTCGACCACCTCAGCGGCCCAGCACGAGGTCGGCGCCCTTCTCGCCGATCATGATCGAGGCGGCATTGGTGTTGGACGCGGGCATCGTCGGCATGATCGACGAATCGATGATGCGCAGGCGCTCGATGCCGCGAACGCGCAGGCTTGGGTCGACCACCGCCTGCTCGTCATTGCCCATGCGGCAGGTGCCGACCGGATGGAACGACGTGGCGGCCGATTTCTTCACGTACTCGAGCAGTTCCAGGTCAGACTGGGCCGAGGCGCTGGGCCGCGTTTCCTTGACGACGAATCCGGCCAGCGCCGTTTGCTGCGCCACCTTGCGCGCCAGCCGCACCGAAGCGACCACGTCTTCCTGGTCTTCGGCATCGGTCAGGTAGCGCGGGTCGATGGCGGGATCGGCGCCCGGGTCGAGGCTGGCCACGTGGACGAAACCGCGCGAGCGCGGCCGCAGCTGGAAGCAGCCGATCGAGAAGCCCGGGAACTTGTCGAGCATGGCGCCGGGCGAGCCGCCGGTGGTCATCTCGAAGCGCGAATTGCCGCTGAGCTGCGCCAGCTGGATCTTCACGCTCGGGCGGTCGCGGCCCAGGCGCTCGTCGCGCTCGGTGCGCGCCAGCGCATGGATCGTGAAGGCCGGCGTGGCCATCAGCCCCTTGCGGGTGGCGATGTACTTCAGCCCCAGCATCGACTGGCGCCACGGATGCCCGACCACGTGGTTCAAGCCCACCGGGCGGCTGGCCTGGTAGGTCACGCGCGTCTGCACGTGGTCGATCAGGTTCTCGCCCACGCCGGGCAGCGCCTGCACCACCGCGATGCCGAGCTGGCCCAGATGCGCCGCGTTGCCGATGCCCGACAGCTCGAGCAACTGCGGCGTCTTGACCGGGCCGGCCGACAGCACCACCTCGCGCGCGGCCATGGCCCGGCGCGTCTGCCCGTCCTGGAAGTATTCGATGCCCACCGCACGGCGCCCTTCCATCAGCACGCGGCTGACGATCGCCTCGGTGAGCACGCTCAGGTTGTGGGCGCGCCGGCCATGGAGGTAGGCGGTGGCGGTGTCGCAGCGCTGGCCGTTGCGCGTGTTCAGCTGCAGGTAGCCCACGCCTTCGTAGCGCTCGCCGTTGTAGTCCGGGTTGGCGGGAATGCCGGCCGCCACGCAGGCGGCATGGAAGGCGTCGGAAAGATCGTCGCGCATGTCGCCGAGCGAGCTGATGTGGACCGGGCCCTCGCGGCCGCGGAAGCCGGCTTCGCCGATGGCGGTGGTCTCCAGGCGCTTGAAATAGGGCAGCACATCGGCGTAGCCCCAGCCGATGCAGCCGAGGCTGGCCCAGTGGTCGAACTCCTCGGCTTCGCCGCGCACGTAGATGGTGCCGTTGACGCCGCTGCTGCCGCCGAGCATGCGCCCACGCGGCCAGTACACCGACTGCCCCACCAGCGCCTGCTGCGCTTCGGTGCGAAACGGCCACACGTAGCGCGGGTCGCCCACCACCTTGGCGATGCCGATGGGTGCGCGGATCCAGAAGTCGCGCTCGCGGGAGGCGCCGGCCTCCACCAGGAGCACCCGCCCCTGCTGGCGCTCGGCGAGGCGCGCGGCGAGCGTGGCGCCCGCGGAGCCCGCGCCCACAATGATGTAGTCGAAGCTGTTGTCGTTCATCGCAGTTCCTGTGTCGAAGATGAAAAGCCGGAGGCGCGACCTAGGGCGCGAAGCGCACCTTGCCGGACCGCGCCACGGCGCCGTAGCGCGCATGCTCCTGCTGCATGAACGCGGCCAGTTCGGCACCGCGCAGGCCCGAGGCCTCCACCCCCGCCTCCTGCAGCCTGGCGTGGATGGCGGGTTCGTGCACCACGCGCGCCACGTCGGCCGCGATGCGGGCGACGACGTCGGCCGGCGTGCCGGCCGGTGCGAGCACCATCATCCAGTTGGAGAAGCGGTAGTCCGCGAGGCCCGGCAGTTCCGATGCGGCGGGCACGTCGGGCAGCGCCGGCGAGCGCCTGCCGGTGGTGACCGCCAGCACCTTGATCCTCCCGTTCTTGGCATGAGCGAGCACCGGGGGCATGCCCACGATCGCGAGCGGAATCTGGTTGCCCAGCAGGTCGTTCACGGCGGGGGCCGCGCCGCGGTAGGGCACGTGCGCCATCGACAGGCCCAGCGCCTGGTTGAGCGCCTCGCCCGCAAAGTGCATCGAGCTGCCCGCGCCGGGCGTGCCGTAGCTGAGCGCCTGCCCGCCCTTCGCGGCCGCCGGCAAGTCCGCCAGGGTCGCGGCGCCGAGCGAGCTATGGCCGACGATGGCCAACGGCGTCTCGCCCGCCAGCACCACGGGCACGAAGCTCTTCTGCGCGTCGTACGGAGTCTTCTGTCCGGCAATCGGCCCGACCAGCACTTCGGCGGGCGATGCCAGCAGCAGCGTGAGCCCGTCGGGCCTGGCCTTGGCCACCATGTCCGCGCCGATCGCGCCGCTCGCGCCCGACTTGTTCTCCACCGTCACGGGCTGGCCCCATGCCTCGCTGAGGCGCTGCGCCAGCGTGCGGCCCACGAAGTCGACGCCGCCGCCCGCGGGGTAGGCCACCACCAGGCGCACGGGCTTGTCGGGAAAGGCCTGCGCCATGGCGCTGGCAGCGGCCGCCAGGCAAAGCAATGCCAGGCCGCGAAGAATGCGGATCATCGTGTTGTCTCCTTGTCGTGGCCCGGCGTGATGCACAGCGGCGGCCGGGGCGCCGTGAAGCGGGTCGTCAGTCGAAGGCGATGACGGCGCCGGGCGCCGGCGTGAAGCCGAGGTCGCCGCGCGCGATCACGGCGTCCTTGCCGCCGTTCTCGGCCAGCAGCTCGGCCTGGCGCTGCTTGGCGCGGCGGTCGACTTCATCGGGGTCGCACATGCGGTAAAGCCGGGCGCGGCATTCCTCGAGCGCATCCGCATGGCGCGCGTTGGGGGCCAGGTCGGTCAGTTCCTCGGGGTCGGCTTCGAGGTCGAAGAGCTGCGCCGGATAGCCGATGTAGTGCACGTACTTGTACTTGCCGTGGCGGATCATGAAGGCGCCCGTGGTCGAGCCCATGCCGTGGTATTCGACCAGCACGTTGCGGTCGGGCACCTCGCCCTGAGCCAGCGCGAACAGCGACGTGCCCGGGAAGCCCTCGCGCAGCGCCGGCTCCTGGTTGCCCATCGCGTCGAGCACGAAGGGATAGATGTCGACGTGGCTGACCGGCGTGTCGATCGACTTGCCGCGCGGGATGTCGTCGCCCGCCATGATCAGCGGCACGGCGGCGGTTTCTTCGAACATCGTCGACTTGCCCCAGAGGCCGCGCGTGCCCATGTTGTCGCCGTGGTCGGAGGTGTAGACCACGCGCGTGTCGTCGGCCAGGCCCGCGTCCTCGAGCGAGCCGAGGATCTTGCCGATGTTCTCGTCCAGGAACGTGCACAGCCCGTAGTAGCCGGCCACCGCGCGCTTGACCGCGGCGCGGTCGAAGTAGTCGTCGTAGTTGAAGCTGCGCGCATAGTCGACCAGGTACGGATGCGTCGGCCGCTCGCTCTTCTCGTAGAGCTTGGGCATCGGCAGGTTCTGGTCGTAGTAGCGGTAGTAGTGCTCGGGCGGCGCGGTCAGCGGAAAGTGCGGCGCCACCAGCGAGACGAAGAGCACCCAGGGCTTGTCCGACTCGCGCTGCGCGGCCTGGCGCAGCCAGACCTGCGCGCGCGCGGTGATCTCGCGGTCATAGAAGGTGTACTGGCTCTCGCCCGGCCCGGCGAAATGCGCCATCTTGTAGGCGCCCTTGCGCACCGGCAGCTCGCTGCGCACCAGGCCCATCAGGTCGCCCTTGCCTTCGATGATGTGCATCGGGATGATCTCGCTGCTGAAGCCGGGGTCTGCATCGGGCTTGCGGAAATGCAGCTTGCCGATCGACACCACCTCGTGGTCGCGCTCGCGCAGCTTGTGGTGCCAGCTCGGGATGTTGCCGTCGTAGGCATCGGCGTTGTCCCAGTAGCCGATCTGGTGGATGTACTTGCCCACGGCGAACGAGGCCCGCGCCGGAATGCAGACGGGACTCGCGCAGTAGGCGTGCGAGAAGCGCGTGCCGCGCGCCGCGAGGGCGTCCAGGTGCGGCGTCTTGACGATCTCGCTGCCGTAGCAGCCCAGGGCCTTGGGCGAATGCTCGTCCGACATGATGACGAGCAGGTTCTTCGGTTTGGTGGTCATGGCTGGCTTTCAGTGGAACGTGGGTCGGATCAGATCGAGGAAACGGAAGCCTCTGGAAACTGGAGCGCGCGGGTGTTGGGCGCGATGTAGAACTCCTGGTAGTACACGCAGCGCTCGCGCCCGGCGCAGGCCACGGCATGCATGAACATGCCGCTGGTGCCGGGCTCGACGCCGATGCGCGCGCAGCTCTCTTCGTCGAATTCGGCGGTGCGCACGACGTGGGTGATGTCGGTGATCGGAAGCTGGCATTGCTGCACGATCACCTTCTTGAAGTTGGTGCCGTGCAGCTCTTCCATCGGCATTTCCCACAGGCGCGCGAGCACGCGCCGGTCGCCGTAGAAGCGGCTGAAGATGCGGAACTCGTCGTTGACGATGATCACGCGGTCCAGCCGCATGACCTGCGACTGCGGGCCCAGGTGCCGGCTCCATGGCCCCGGCCCGCTGACGGTGACCCGGGCCACGGCTTGCGAATAGATCGGCAGCAGCGTCTCGCCGTCGTCGTCGAGGAAGCGGCAATGCCAGGGATCCTGCAGCTCGCGCGGCGGGTCGGCGACGAAGCTCCCGAGGCCGTGCTGGCGGATCACCAGCCCCTGCGCGGCCAGGTCGCGCAGCGCGCGCTGCACCGTGCCGAGGCTGAACGGGGTCAGCTGCGTGAGCTCTTCCTCGGCCGGCAGGCGGTCGCCGGGCTGCCACACGCCGCCGCGCATGGCCTCGACCAGCGTGTCGGCCAGGCGCTGGTATTTCGGCCGGCCGGTACGGTCCGGCCGCTGCAGCACCTGCAGGAATTCCTCGAGACGGTTTGCTTCTGTGTTGCTCATGATGGCTTGGCTTTCACTCCCTGCTTCGGCCGCGTTCGCGATGTCCGACATGGATGTCGTCGGCGCGGTCTTCGATGGAGGCCCGTGCATTTTCCGGGCTCCTCAGATGTCCAGCGTGAGCGGCGCGGTGGTTCTGGCGCAGCACACCAGCACCTTCGATGCGCGCTCTTCGTCACTCAGGACCATGTCGCCGTGCTCGGGCGGCCCGCCGCTGTAGCCGAGCTCGCAGGTGCCGCAGACGCCAGCCTCGCAGGAGCTTTCGCAGGGCACGCCGGCGTCGCGCAGGGCCTGCAGCAGCGTTTGCGCCGGCTGCACGAAGATCGTGCGCTCGGAGCGCTGCAGCCGCACCTCGACCCCCTCGCCGTCCGCCGCCGTGGCTGCGGCCGGCGCGAGCGGCTCGGCACCGAAGTACTCGAAGTGCACGCTGCCCTTGTCCCAGTGCGCGCTGGCACGCTTGACGGCTTCCATGAAGCCGCCGGGGCCGCAGTAATAGAGGTGCGTGCCCGCGGGCATGTCGGCGAGCAGGCCTGTGATGTCGAGCCCGTTGCGCGGATCGCCGTGGTCGTGGTGCAGCTTCACCACGCCCTCTTGCACCAGGCCCGACAGCCGCTCCCTGAACGCGGTGCGCTCGGTCGACTGGGTGCAGTAGTGCAGTTCGACCTCGCGGCCCAGTGCGCGCAGCCGGTCGAGCATCGGCAGCAGCGGCGTGATGCCGATGCCGCCGCCCAGCAGCAAGGTCCGCGAGGCGCCCTCCTCCAGCGGAAAGAAATTGTGCGGCCCCGAGACTTCGATGAAATCGCCGGGCCGCACCCGCTCGTGCATCGCGCGCGAACCGCCGCGGCTGTTCGCCACGTGCAGCACGGCGATGCGCCAGGTGCGCGTGTCCTCGGGCGAGCCGCACAGCGAATAGCGGCGCGACATGGTGCCGCCGGGCATGCGCACGTCGAGGTGCGCGCCGGCCTCGAACGATGGCAGCCGCCCGCCGCTCGGGTCCGCCAGCTCGAAAGACAGGATGCCCTCGGCTTCGTGCGTGATGGATCGGACGCGCAGCTTCATCGCCATGCTCCGCGGGTCAGGCTTCGGCCGGCTCGGCGCGCAATGCCGCCGTGAGCCCGCCGTCGATCTTGTCGAGTTCCCTGCGCACGAAGGCATCGCGATCGGCCGGCGTGGCCAGCTCGTCGGCCGCCCGCATGATCTCCATGATCTTCTTGCCCATCGCGAGGATCACCTTGCGGTCTTCGGCCTTCGGCTGCTCCGGCACGTGCAGCACGCTGTCCTGCGCGTAGAGCGGCAGCGTTTTCCCGGCCGCCGTGAGCCGGTCGTACAAGGCATTCGGCTGCGTCTTGCCGCGCACCGCTTCACGCAGCAGCTTGCGGCACAGGTAGACGCCGACGTCCGAGCTGCCCGGATGCTCGAGCGCATGGATGGCGATCGGCCGCTGGCTCACGAGCGCCTCCCAGTCGCCGGGTGCGAGCTGGCCTTCCTCGTAGCTGCGGCTGCCGGTCTGGCCTTCGAGGAAGTCGATCTTGTCCACGCCGCAGTCGTCTTCGCAACCCAGGCCGTCGGGGTCGACCGTGCTGTTGAAGTGGCGGTAGCCGAAGATGATCATGTGCTGGTCGTCCACCGGCACGTTCCAGCGCGTGCAGCCCGAGCCGCCATGGCGCTCGCGCGCGGCGGTGGGCAGCAGCGAGCCGATCTGCAGGTAGTTGGGGAAGATCATCTCGGTGATGCGCACCCAGACCTTGTCGTCGGGCAACCGGCGGCCCGCCACGAACACGCAGCCGTTGCCGTTGCGCGTCGACTCCCACTGCATGACCGGCATGTCGCCGAAGCCTTCGAGCGACACGCCGTCGGCGGTGGCCGCATCGACGCCCTCCACCACCATCTTGTTGTGCAGTACCGCGGTGTGCATGTGGTCCATGATGTTCTCGTAGACCTGCAGCCAGTTGCAGGGATAGACGTTCGAGAACGGCACCAGCCTGGTGTCTTCCGGGAAGTGGTAGCTGTCGAAGTCGGGGAACGGCGGCTTCTCGTCGGGCGGACCCATGTAGGCGAACACCAGCCCGCTGCGCTCGAACGCCGGATAGGCGCCCTGGCACACGGTTTCCTTCAGGCGCGTGGCGTCGGGCTCGCAGGGCGCGTCGAGCAGCGCGCCGTCCACGCCGTAGTGCCAGCCGTGGTAGCAGCAGCGGATGCCGTGCTCCGCGATGATCCCGTACTCGAGCGAAGCGCCCCGGTGGGCGCAGTGGCGATGCATCACGCCGATGTCGCCGCTCTTGTCGCGGAAGGCGACCAGGTTCTCGCCCATGATGCGGATCGCCTTCGGCACGTTCGTGAGCTCTTCCGACAGGCACACGGGCTGCCACTGGCGGCGCATCAGTTCGCCCATCGGCGTGCCGGGCTCGGTGCTCGTGAGTTCGAGGTCGGGCCCCGCGTTCGGGCGGTTGTGATAGCCGGCGAAGCGCAGCGGCTTGACGTTGCTGTTCGTGGTCATGTCTTGGGGTCTCCTGAAATGAAGATCTGGGGATCAGGCCAGCACGTTGGCCTGGCTGATGAAGCGGATGTGCATGTAGGCGTCGAGGCCCTCGGGCCCGCCTTCGTAGCCGAGGCCGGAGTCCTTGAGGCCGCCGATGGGCGCATCGTTGAGCGAGGGCGTGAAACTGTTGACGCCGATCCATCCGGCCTCGATGCGCTCGGTGAACTCGGCGGCGCGGTCCATGCGGTTGGTGAACGCGTAGGCCGCGAGGCCGAACTCGGTGCTGTTGGCGCGCTGGATGGCTTCGTCCGGCGTGTCGAAGCTCATGATCGGCACCACCGGGCAGAACGGCTCTTCGCGCAGGATGCGCGCCGACGCGCCCAGGCCCGTGAGCACCGTCGGCGGAAAGAAGAAGCCGGTGCGGTCCAGGCGCTGGCCGCCGGTCTCGATCTTCGCGCCCGCGCCATGCGCTTCCTCGACCAGCGTGCGTGCGGCTTCGACGCGGCGCATGTTGTTGAGCGGCCCCATCTGCACGCCGGGCTGCATGCCGTCGTCCACGCGCAGTTCCCGCGCGAGCTGCACGAAGCGCTGCGTGAACGCCTTGGCGATGCCGGCCTGCACGAAGAAGCGGCTCGGCGACAGGCACACCTGGCCGGCATTGCGGAACTTGAAGGCCACGCAGGCGCGCACGGCCTTCTCGAGGTCGACGTCGTCGTAGACGATGACCGGCGCGTGGCCGCCCAGTTCCATGGTGGCCGGCTTGAGGTGTTGCGAGGCCTGCGTGGCGAGCAGCCGCCCCACCGGCACCGAGCCGGTGAACGAGACCTTGCGGATCACCGGCGACGCGATCAGCGCCTGCGAAATCTGTGCCGGCACGCCGTAGAGCAGGTTCAGCACGCCGGGCGGCAGGCCCGCATCGACGAAGGCGCGCACCAGCTCGATGCAGGCGCCGGGCGTTTCCTCGGCGGGCTTCAGCACCACGGTGCAGCCCGCGGCCAGCGCCGCGGCCACCTTGCGCGCGGCCAGGAACACCGGGAAGTTCCAGGGCACCAGCGCCGCGACGGGGCCGATGGCGCGCTTGACGGTGGACTGCACCAGGTGGGGCGCGCGCGGCGGCAGGATGCGGCCATAGGCGCGCTTGGCCTCTTCGGCGCAGTACGGCAGGCATTCGAGCACGCGGTCGATCTCGCCCTGCGAATCGGCCAATGGCTTGCCGTTCTCGAGCGTGAGCGTGGCCGCGATCAGGTCGCGCCGCTCGGCCACCAGTGCCGCGGCCTTGTGCAGGATGCCGGCGCGGTGCCAGGCGCTGGTCTGCGACCAGGCGCGGAATGCATCATGCGCGGCGGCCAGCGCCTCGTCGATGTCGGCCTGGCTTGCGACGGGCAGCCGTCCGATCTCCTTTTCGGTGGCGGGATTGACGACCGGGATCGTCTCGCGCCCCGACGCGCCGCGCCATTCGCCGGCGATGTGGAGTTCGAGCGTCTTCGGATATTGGAAAGAGGTCATGTCGTTGATGTGCGTTGGGTCGGGAGGGCAGCGTTCGCGGCGGCTCAGGAATAGCCCAGCACGCGGGGCAGCCAGAGGTAGGTCTCGGGCAGGTAGGTGACGATCGCGAGCACCACGAACAGCCAGGCGAGGAACGGCAGGCTCTCCTTCACCACCTGCTCGATGGGCGTCTTGCCGATGCCCGCCGCGACGAACAGGCAGATGCCGACCGGCGGGGTCACCATGCCGATGATCAGGTTGATGCAGACGATCATTCCGAAGTGCAGCGGGTCGATGCCGAAGGCCATGGCCATCGGGATCAGGATCGGGCCGAACATCACCATCGCCGCCACCGTGTCGAACAGGCAGCCGATCACCAGCAGGATCACATTGACCAGCAGCAGGAAGACGAGCGGGTTGTCGGTCAGCGACTGGATGGCTTCGGCCGCCATCTGCGGCACCTGCTCGGTGGTCATGATCCACGAGGCGACGTTGGCCACGCCCATCATCAGGAACACCACCGACGAGATGACGCCGGTCTTCTTCAATGCGGTGACGAAGCTCCGGATGTCGAGCGAGCGTGTGATGAAGAAGCCGACGAAGGTGGCGTAGAGCACCGCGATGGCGCCCGACTCGACCGGCGTGAACACGCCCGAGACGATGCCGCCCACCATGATCACCGGCAGCAGCAGCGCTACCAGGAACCGGCGCGAGATGCCGAGGCGCTCGCGCAGGGTGTAGACGCCCTTGTCGGCCGGGTAGTTGCGGCGCCGCGCAATCAGATAGACGATGGCCATCATGCCCACGCCGACCAGCACGCCCGGGATCACGCCGGCGGCGAACAGCGCGCCCACCGACACGTTCTGCGCCACCAGCGCATAGATGATCATCGGCACCGAGGGCGGAATGATCGGTCCGATGGTGGCCGAGCAGGCGGTGACCGCGCAGGCGAAGCCCGGGTTGCCGTACTGCTTGGTGGCCGTGGGGATCATCATCGAGCCCACCGCGCTGGCACCCGCCACGCCCGAGCCGTTGATCCAGCCGAAGATCATGCTCACCAGGATGGTCACCTGCGCCACGCTGCCGCGGATGCCGCCGGCCACCATGCGCGAGAAGCCCATGATGCGATCGAGGATGCCCGAGCCGCCCATGAGCTCGCCGGCCAGGATGAAGAACGGCACCGCGACCAGTGCGAACAGGTCGATGCCCGTGAAGATGCGCTGCGGCACCAGCGCCATCAGCGACGGATCGATCATCGCGAAGACGATCATCGCGGCGATGCCCAGGGCAAACGCGACCGGCACGCCGAGCGCGAGAATGCCCAGGAAGAAAGCCAACAAGGTAGCGCCCATTTTGGGAACCTTTTGCGTGTGGAAAGACGATGAAGAGAAGCCGCGCCGGTCAGGTCAGGCTCGAGGTGGTCGACAGCCTGGTCTGGCCCCGGGCGAAGACGATGAGCAGCTGCACCAGCATCAGCACGCAGCCCGCGGGGATCGCGGCGTAGGCCCAGGCCATGCTCATTTCCCAGACCAGCGGATCGGTGTGGTGGCGCACCTTGTCGGTGAAGATCACACCCTGGTAGGCGGCCACCACGAGAAAGCCCGCGGTGAGTGCATAGCCGGCATAGGCGCAGACCTTCTGCAGCGTGCGCGGCAGCACGTCGACCAGCACGTTCACCGCGATGTGCGCGCCTTCCTTGATGCCCAGGCTCGCACCCAGGAAGGCGGCCCAGATCATCAGGTACTTGGCGACCTGCTCGGCCCAGCTGAGCGGATCGTTCATGACGTACCGGGTGAAGACGGCGGCCAGGATGATCGCCACCATCGCGCCGACGAAGGCCGCGACCAGTGCGGCGGTGACGCGGTCCAGAGCTTTTTCCATGAAGAATCCCGAGTGCGTGGGTAGACGATGGGCGTGCGCGGTCCGGCCGGGTTGCACGGCCGGCTGCACCGCGCTTCTTTTATTTGGCTGCGGCGGCCTTGGTGCCTGCGGTGCTGGCTTCCGAGCGGACGATGTCGATCAGGCCCTTGTCGAGGCCCGATGCGCCCCACATGCCGCGTCCGGCCTGCACCCACTTGGCGCGCTGCTCGGGCGTGGGCTGGGTGATCTTCCCGCCGGCCTTGAGGTAGGCCGCCTTGGCCTTCTCGTCTTCCTCGAGCCAGATCTGGCGGTGGTATTGCTGCGCCTCGACGGCGGATTCCTCGATGACCTTCTTGGCCCAGTCGGGATAGGCGTTCCACTGCTTGGTGCTGATCATTCCCACGAAGCCGTAGTACTGCCAGTCGAGCTCGAGGTGTTCCTTGATGATCTCGTGGTGCTTGGCGCTGACCATGGTGCCGAAGGGCTGGGCCTCGCCATCGACGACGCGGAAGCGCAGCGCGTTGTACACCTCGGGCCAGTCGACGGTGACCGGCGTGCCGCCGAAGGCCTTGACGCCCTCGACCTCGGTCGGCGAGCGCGAGACGCGGATCTTCAACCCGTTCAGGTCGCCGGGCTCCACGATCTTCTTGGTGCTGGTGTTGATATCGCGAAAGCCGTATTCGAAGGTCATCAGCCAGCGCAGGCCGACCTTGTCGAGTTCCTTGTTGATCGCTTCGCGCACCTTCGCGGAGTCGAGCGCCCTGTGGGCCTCCGCGCGGCTGTCGAAGATGTACGGGAGGTGCAGCACCTCGAAGGCGCGCGTGATCGTCACCAGGTTGGCGTAGGAGCCGCCGGCGATCTGCAGCAGCCCCTGCTGCGCCGCCTCATAGGTTTCCTTGTCGCTGCCGAGCTGCCCGCCCGGGTAGTGCTGGACCTTGATGCGGCCGTCGGACTTCTTCGCCACGATCTCGGCGAACTTGGCGACGCCCTTGCTGGTGTCGTGGCTGGGCGCCATGACGTTGGCGTACTTGATGGTGATTTCCGGGGCCGCCTGCGCCATGCCGAACGTGGCGGACAACGCCGCCGCCATCATGGATGCGACCAAACCTCGCCGCGCAATCTTGCTGATCATCGTGTCTCTCCTGCTGGGTGGTGGGGACCAAGACGGCTTCAGGGCTGGCCGTGGAGAGAACTATATAGGACCATAGCTGTGTAGCCATAGGGGAATCCCGCATACGGGTGGCACGGACACCCGATGGCTGTCCGGAACTGCGCTAGGAGAGTTGCGACCCCGAAACCGCCGCCACCCCGCGCGCGCGTTCGCGCCACCACAGCACGAGCCCGCAGCCGAACACCACCAGCT
>CAMLCW010000110.1 GCA_946478645.1 uncultured Variovorax sp. | reverse complement strand
CATTACGAACGGCCCGTACTGCACCACCGGCTCGGCGATCGGGCGCCCCTGCAGCACGAGGAATTCGCTGTCCGCCTGCGCGCCGGCGGCCAGTTCCACGGCCACGTCGGCGCGCAGCTCGACCGCGGCCGGCCCCTGCACGCGCTCACCCGCGATGTGCGCCACCGCGCCCTTGAAGAAGTACAGCATGCGCCGCGTGCCTTCGCCCGTGGCGGCCGGCAGCGTCCAGCGTGCGCCGGGCGTCATCTTCACGGTCCAGATCGCGACGTCGGCATCGGCCTGGGCCGCCCACGAGTCGGGCGGCGGCGCGAGCGCCTCGACCGCATCCGGAGCGCCGGCTGCGCTGGCGAGCCGGCCCGCGATGACCGCGACCTCGGTGCGGCCGCCCTTCGCGTCGTCGGACACGAAGCGCGGAATCGCGTCGGACCAGAACATCGTGAAGTGCGGCTCGGCCATCTTGTTGCGGGCCGGCAGGTTGAGCCAGATCTGGAACAGCTCGAGCGGATTGGGCGCGCCCGTGTCGCGCAGCGGGAACATCTCGGCGTGCACGATGCCCTTGCCCGCCGTGAGCCATTGCACGTCTCCGCCGCCGAAGCGCGCCGTGGCGCCGAGCGAATCGGCATGGTCGATCAGGCCCTTGCGAACGATCGTCACGGTCTCGAAGCCGCGGTGCGGATGGGCCGGAAAGCCCGGGACCGTTTCGCCGTGGTACATGCTCCAGCCGTCCTTGCGGCTGAAATCCTGGCCGATCTGGCGGCCGGTCAGCGGTGCATCGGGGCCCATCTGCGCATTGCCCTTGGGGTAGGCATCATCGTGGTAGACGCAGAACAGGAAAGGGTCGATCGTGGCCCAGGGAAAGCCCAGGGGCTGGATCTTCACGATGGGGCTGCGGTCGTTGTCGTCGGTCATGCCGGTGTTCCTTTGTGGCAAGTGGGGCATGGCCGAATCTGCCATGCCGGTGTCTTGCATGTCGGGGCCGCCGCGCCGCGCGGTAGGCCCCTTTCGCGCAACAGTGAGGAACGCGTATGGAACGATGGGCATGGCTCGGACGCCGGCGGCCCTGCTTCAGGCGCCCTGCTGCGGCATTTCGGCGTTCGGGTCCATGTACACCAGTTCCCAGAGGTGGCCGTCGACGTCCTGGAAGCCGTGCGCGTACATGAAGCCGTGGTCCTGCGGCTTGCGCGGCACCGTGCCGCCCGCCGCCACCGCCTTGGCCACCAGATCGTCCACTTCGGCGCGGCTCTCGCACGACAGGCACAGCAGCACCTCGGTGCTCTTGCTGGTGTCCGTGAGGCTCTTGTCGGTGAAGGTCTTGAAGAAGTCCTCGACCAGCAGCATCGCGTGGATGCTGCCCTCCGCGATGACCATGCAGGCCGCGTTGGCGTCGGTGAACTGCGGGTTGAAGGTGTAGCCGAGCGCGCCGAAGAAGGCCTTGCTCTTGTCGAGGTCCTTGACGGGGAGATTCACGAAGATCTGCTTGGTGGCCATGGTGTTCCTTGGATCGGTGAGGAATGGATCGGATGGGGGACGACGTGTTGTGTACGCCGTCCACAAACGATAACAAAGAAAATGTACGGCGTCCACATCTATTTTCGTGTGTGGCGATTCTTCACGTTCAAACGCGCCAGGGCATCATGGTCGGATGGAAATCGAGTTCAAGTTCTGCATCCCGCCCGAGCGCCTGAAGTCCGTCGAGGCGGCGCTGCGCCGCGGCACCGTGGTGCGCACACGGCTGCAGGCGCGCTATTTCGACACCGAAGACCAGCGGCTGGCGGCGGCGGGGATCGTGCTGCGCCTGCGCAAGGAAGGCCCGCGCTGGGTGCAGACCGTCAAGGCCGCGGGCGAGAACGCATTGCACCGCCTGGAGCACAACATCGATCTTGGGGCGGCCGCTGCCGGCAGCGCGCCGCCCGCGATCGATCCGGCGCGCCACCAGGGCACGCCCGTGGGCGACCGCCTTGCGGCGGTGCTGGGCGCAGGCGGCGCGGCGCTGGTGGAGCGCCAGTCGACCGACATCGTGCGGCTGACCCGCGACGTGCGCACCACGGGCGCTGGCGCCGCGGTCGTGGAGATGGCGCTCGACGTGGGCAAGGTGGTGGCGCACGCCGGCACGCCGATGCAGCGCGAATCGCCGGTGTGCGAACTCGAGCTCGAGCTCAAGCGTGGCGATGTGCAGGGCTTGGTGGTACTGGCGCAACGCTGGTCGCAGCAGCATCGGCTGTGGTTCGGCACCGTGTCCAAGGCCGAGCGCGGCGCACGCCTGCTCGCGGGGCTCGAGCGCGTCCCGGCGGTGAAGGCCGAGCCGCCGCGCTTCGCCCGCGGCGACGGCGGCATCGGTGGCCGTGCGATCCAGCAGGCCGTGGTGGCGTCCTGCCTGGCCCAGATCCTGCCCAATGCGAGCGAGATCGCCGCCGGCAGCAGCGACGAGGAGCAGGTCCATCAACTGCGCATCGGCATCCGTCGCCTGCGCACCGCATTGCGCGAGCTGGCCGAACTCGATGCGGACAGCGCCCGGTTCGATGCCGCCGCCTGGGAGGCGCCGCTCGTGGCTGCGTTCCGTGCGCTCGGCAGCGTGCGTGATCGTGAGCAGGTCACGCTGCTGGCCCGGGCGCAATGGCGCGACCTCCCGAGCGAAGCGGCGCCACCGGGGCTCGCCGCCCTGGCTGGCGGCGGTGCCGACGCCGCCGTCCGCAGCGAAGCGCCCTCGCCCGGCGACGTGGTGCGCGCACCGGCCTTCCAGTCGGTGCTGGTTTCGTTGATAGGCTTTACGGCCGCGGCGCCCGGCGACGCGGGCCTGCCGGCCGACGAGGCGCGGCGCGTGCTGCGCGAGCGGCTGCGGCGCCTGCACCGGCAGGCGGTGCGCGACGGGCGGCGCTTCGAATCCCTGCCCACCGAGGCGCAGCATCGTGTGCGCAAGCGGCTCAAGCGCCTGCGCTACCTGGCCGAGTTCGTGGCGCCGCTGTTCGACGACGACAAGGCCGGGCGCTATCTCGCGCGGCTGCGCCCCGCGCAGGACGCGCTCGGTGCGTACAACGACGAAGCGGTGGCGCTCGCGCTCTACCGCGAGGCGGCCGAACACGACCCGCAGGCCTGGTTCGCGGTCGGCTGGTTCAGCGCCCGCCGCGCGGCCGGCGCCAAGGCCTGCCGCAAGGCGCTGGGCCGGATCGTGGAGGCACCGCGGTTCTGGAAGAAGAAATAAAAAGCGCGCTAGCAGGCGCCAGCCGCGGGCTCAGTGGTGATGCCCGTGCGCCCCGTGCACATGCCGGTGCTCGATCTCCACCGGCAGCGCCGCACGCACGTCGGTCACGGTCAGGCTGAACTTCAGCGCCTTGCCGGCCCATGGATGGTTGCCGTCGAGCAGCACCACCGGACCCTTGATCTTGGTCACGGTGAACACATGCTCGCGGCCGTCGTCGAGCCGGCCCTGCAGCTGGCCGCCCACCTTCACGCCGGGCGGGAAGTCGGTCTTTGGAATGGTGCGCACCAGCGTTTCGTCGCGCTGGCCGAAGGCGTCCTCGGGCGCGAGGTTCAGCGTGGCCTGGAAGCCCTTTTCCTTGCCCTCGAGGGCTTCCTCGATCTTGGGCAGCGTGTTCTCGTAGCCGCCGTGCAGGTAGGCCATGGGCTCGGGGTTCGCCTCGATGAGCTTGCCCTGGGCATCGGCCACCTTGTACTTGAGCGTGACGACGGTGTCTTTTGCGATTTTCATGACGCGCATTTTCAATGCAAAGCCCATGCAGCGGGAGGCTGCGCCAGAATCGCTCGCTCCAGACCACGTTTGTCACCCGACCGCATCCGCCCATGAACATCGTCGACGACTTCCTTGCCAGCGCCTCCCGCTTCGTCGAGATCCGGCGCGACATCCACGCGCACCCCGAACTCGGCTTCGAGGAACACCGCACCGCCGACAAGGTGGCGGGCCTGCTCGCCGAATGGGGCATCGAGGTGCACCGCGGCATCGCGGGCACCGGCGTGGTGGGCGTGCTGCGCAAGGGCACGGGCGCGCGCACCATCGGCCTGCGCGCCGACATGGACGCGCTGCCGCTGGAGGAGGCCAACGCCTTCGCCCACCGTTCCACGCACGCCGGGCGCATGCACGCCTGCGGGCACGACGGCCACACGACGATGCTGCTGGCCGCGGCCTGGCACCTTTCGCAGCAAGGGCCCGGCGACTTCGACGGCACGGTGCATTTCATCTTCCAGCCGGCCGAGGAGATGGGCAAGGCCGGCGCCAGGAAGATGATCGACGAGGGGCTGTTCGAGCGCTTTCCGTGCGACGCAGTGTTCGCGCTGCATAACTTTCCCGTCGGCGAGGTGGGCCGCTTCGCGCTCAACGAGGGTGCGCTGATGGCATCGAGCAACACCTACAAGGTCACGATGCATGGCCGCGGCACGCATGCCTCGATGCCGCACACCGGCATCGATCCGGTGGCGGCGGTGGTCACGCTCGCGCAGCAGCTGCAGACCATCGTGGCGCGCACCATTCCGAGCACCGAGCGTGCCCTGCTCGCGGTCACGCAGCTGCAGGGCGCCGATGCGCCGAACGTGATCCCGGACCTGGCCTCGGTCGGCGGCACGGTGCGCACCTTCTCGGTCGAGGCGATCGACCGGATCGAGGCGCGCCTGCGCGAAGTGGCGGCGGGCGTGGCCGCGGCGCACGGCTGCAGCGCCGAGGTGTTCTTCAAGCGCTCGTCGCCGCCCGTGGTCAACCATGCGGCCGAGGCACGCTTCGCGGCGGGCGTGATGCGCGAGGTGGTGGGCGCCGACATGGTGACCGACGATTTCCCGGCCGTGATGGGCGCCGAGGACTTCGCGCACATGTTGCTCGCGCGGCCCGGCTGCTATGCCTTCCTGGGCAATGGCGACGGCGACCACCGGCTCGAGGGCCACGGGCCCGGCCCTTGCATCATCCACAACAGCTCGTTCGACTTCAACGACGAGATCATCCCGATCGGAGCCAGCTACTTCGTGAAGCTGGCGCAGCGCTGGCTGCCGTCGGGCGGCTGAAGTCCCCTTCTTTTCTTCCTGTCGATGATGAAAGCGGCACCCCTGATGAACTCCACTCCCTCCCTTGCGCGACGTTCCCTTGTAGCTGCCTCGGCAGCCGCGCTGGCCATCGGCGCCGCCGGACTTGCGCAGGCGCAGCAGCGCGTGATCCGCATCGTGGTGCCCTTCGGCACCGGCGCGGTGCAGGACACCGTGGCGCGCGCCTTCAACAGCGAGCTGGGCACGGCGCTCAACGCCAGCGCCGTGGTCGAGAACCGGGCGGGCGCGGGCGGCACGGTGGGCGCGGCCGCGGTGGCCAAAGCGCCGGCCGACGGCAACACGCTCGTGCTCGCGGCCGCCAGCCACCACATCGCGGGCTTCCTCTACAGCAAGCTGCCGTACGACCCGCTGAAGGACTTCGTCGGCGTGGCCTACATCGGCAACGCGGGCTACGTGCTGGCGGTGGCGGACGGGCTCAACGTGTCGAACACGGCCGACTTCATCAAGGAGGTCAAGGCCAATCCCGGCAAGTACAACTACGCCTCGGCCGGCAACGGCAGCGCCACGCACCTCGCGATGGCGTCGTTCCTTGCCAAGGCCGGGCTGCAGATGACGCACATCCCGACCAAATCGACGGGCGAGGCGGTCAACGAGGTGCTCGCGGGCCGGGTGCAGGCGGTGATCTCGTCGAGCATCGGCGTCATGGGCTTCCAGGCCGATTCGCGCATGAAGCTGCTCGCTTCCACGGGCCAGGCGCGCAGCCCCTTCCTGCCGCAGTTGCCGACGGTGGCCGAGAGCGGCCTGCCGGGCTATGCCTTCGATTCGTGGATCGGCCTGCTCGCGCCGGCCGGCACGCCCAAGGCCGAGGTCGAGCGCCTCCATGCTGCCGCCAACAAGGTGCTGGCCGAGCCCGCGATCCAGGAGCGCTTCAAGCGCCTGGGCGTGGAGCCGCGCACGCAGAGTGCCGATGCGTTCCAGAAGCTGCTGCGCGCCGACTGGGACGCCATGGGCGCGGTGGTGAAGGCTTCGGGCGCGAAGGTCGACTGAGGCGCCCGTCCGCAGCCATCAGCGCGCCGCGGTCGTCGCCAGCACCGGCCGCAGTGCGCCGCGCTGGGCATGCTGGCTGAGCCAGATGCTCGCGATCACGACCAGGATGCCCACGACCTGCAGCACCGACAAGGTCTGCCCGAGCAGCGCCCAGCCAAGGATCACGGCCGTCACGGGGCTCAGGAAGGTCAGCGGCGCGACGGCCGCCGATTCGAGCCGGGCCACGCCGCGGAACCAGACGATGTAGGTCACGGCGGCGCCGATCAGGCCGAGCCAGGCGAAGCCGAGCCAGTTGGTGGCCGTGAGCGCGGGCAGCGGCGGCTCGAGCCAGAGCGCGAACGGCAGCAGCAGCAGGCCGCCCGCGGTCAGCTGCCAGGCCGTGAAGGCCAGCGCCGAGACCGGCGGCTGCCAGCGGCGGCTCAGCACTGTGCCGAAGGCCATCGACACCGCGGCAGCGAAGGCCGCGGCAATGCCGAGCGCATCGAGCCGGGCGTTGGGCGTGAGCACCAGCAAGGCCACGCCGCCGATGCCGACCACGGCCGCGGCCACCGACAGCGCGCGCACGGTCGCACCGAGAAAGAAGCGCGCGAGGAACACCACGAAGAGCGGCTGTACCGAGGTGATCGTCGCTGCCACGCCGCCCGGCAGCCGATAGGCGGCCAGGAACAGCATCGCCCAGAGAATGGAGAAATTGAGCCCGCCCAGCACCGCGATGCGGCCCCACCAGGCGCGCTCGGGCAGCTGGCGCACGATCAGCAGCAACAGCAGCCCCGCCGGCAGTGCCCGCAGCAGCGCGACCGTGAGCGGATAGTTCGCGGGCAGCATCTCGGTGGTCACCACATAGGTGCTGCCCCAGATGGCGGGTGCGGTCGCGGTGAGCAGGACGTCGGTGGTGCGGCGGGTCATCGGCCGACTGTAGCCAGCTGCAGAAGACCGGGCGCCGGTGCGCCCTCTCGCTCAGAGCTCAGCGCTCAGGGTCGGCGGCTTCGGGGGCGGGCCAGCCGAGCAGCTCGGCCAGGCGTTGAACGATCCAGTCGGCCTCGGCGGGCGACACGCCGGCCTCGGGTGCCGAAAGCCCGGCATGGATGCGCCGCAGGATCTCGCGCTCGACCGGCACCTCGGTGTGGTGCTGGATCTGCGCATGCGCCACCAGGTGGCTGGCCAGGTCCTCGCATACCTCGTAGCGCTCGCGCACCACGCCGATCGGCGCCAGCAACCGCTGCCGCGCGTCGCTGTAGACCGCGAAGAACGAGGGCGGAATGAAGATCTGGTTGTCGTCGGACATCGCGGGCGGGCCTGTGGATTCGTGGTTTCCAATGACAAAACGCGCCCGCGGGCGCGTTCGTCGTGGCTCCTGCGAGCCGTCGCAGCGGATCAGCCGCCCTTCTTGGCGCGCTTGCCGGGGTTCTTCTTGCTGCGCGTGGCGGTGCCGCGCTCGAGGCTGACCTTCTGGCCGCCACCGTTCCGGGGCAGCGTGAAGCCGGGCATGGGCGTCGGCTTCGGGCTGGCAATGCGGTCGGCTTCGGTACGGATTTTCTTGGGCATGGAAAAGCTCGGATAAAAAGTGGATGTTCGAGGCTCAATTAGGCCACAGCGGGGATTTTGCCTGCCACAGGCCGGCGCAGCGGCTGTGACAGGGCTTCTTCGACTCTAGAGTTCGAGCAGGCGCACCTTCACGCTCTTGCCCTTCACGCGCCCGCTCGCGAGCTTGCGCGCCGCCTCGGCCGCGATGTCGCGCGCCACGGCCACGTAGGTCGAGAACTCGTTGACGTTGATCTTGCCGACCTGCTCCTTCGCATAGCCGCAGTCGCCGGTGAGCGCGCCCAGCACGTCGCCGGCGCGGATCTTTTCCTTGCGGCCGCCGACGATCTGCAGCGTGGCCATGGGCGGCGCAAGCGGCGCGCCCTGCCCCGGCGTGAGCTCGGTCAGCGGATGCCATTCGGACTCGCGGCCCTGCAGTTGCTCGATCTTGCCGACGCTGCCCATCTCGTCCATGCTCGCCAGGTTCAGCGCGAGGCCTTCGGCGCCGCCCTGCTGGCCGACGCGGCCGGTGCGGCCGACGCGGTGGATGTGGACCTCGGCATCGGGCGTCACGTCGACGTTGATCACCGCTTCGAGCTGTGCGATGTCGAGCCCGCGCGCGGCCACGTCGGTGGCCACCAGCACCGAGCAGCTGCGGTTGGCGAACTGCACCAGCACCTGGTCGCGTTCGCGCTGCTCGAGTTCGCCGAACAGTGCGAGCGCGCTGAAGCCCTGTGCCTGCAGCACCTGCACGAGGTCGCGGCACTGCTGCTTGGTGTTGCAGAAGGCCAGCGTGCTGGCGGGGCGGAAATGGTCGAGCAGCAGGCCCACGGCGTGCAGCCGTTCGCTGTCCTTCACCTGGTACCAGCGCTGGCGGATCTTGCTGCCCTCATGCTGGGCCTGCACCGTGATCTGCTGCGGGCTCTTCATGAACTGCTGCGCGAGCTTGGCGATGCCTTCGGGGTACGTGGCCGAGAACAGCAGCGTCTGCCGCTCTTTCGGGCACTGGCGCGCGACCTTGGCGATGTCGTCGAAGAAGCCCATGTCGAGCATGCGGTCGGCTTCGTCGAGCACCAGCGTGTTGAGTGCGGCGAGGTCGAGGTTGCCGCGGTCGAGGTGGTCCATGATCCGGCCCGGCGTGCCCACGACGATGTGCGCGCCGTGCTCCAGGCTCGCGATCTGGCCGCGCAGCGCCACGCCGCCGCAGAGCGTCACCACCTTGATGTTCTCTTCGGCGCGCGCGAGGCGGCGGATCTCGGTCGTGACCTGGTCGGCCAGTTCGCGCGTGGGGCAGAGCACCATCGCCTGCACTGCGAAGCGGCGTGCGTTGAGGTTGGCGAGCAGCGCCAGTGCGAAGGCGGCGGTCTTGCCGCTGCCGGTCTTGGCCTGCGCGATCAGGTCCTTGCCGAGCAGCGCCGGCGGCAGGCTGGCCGCCTGGATCGGCGTCATCTGCAAATAGCCGAGCTGCGCGAGGTTGGCCAGCATCTGCGGCGACAGCGGCAGCGTGGCAAAGCCGGTCTTGTCGGCCGGGGGCGCGCTGGCCGGGGAATCGTGGGGGGTCATTGTTCAGCAGCCGAAAAGGCTCTCAAAAAGGCCCGCAAAAAAAGCAAAAGGCCTTGCCGTGCGCCCGGGACCGGGCGCCGCAAGGCCCATTGGCTCGTCGCGGATCAGCGGCGAGGGCCGTTGTTGCCGGAGTTGGTCGGCGGGGGGCCGCGGCGCTCCAGGTGGCGGAAGGTGATGCGGCCCTTGGTCAGGTCGTAGGGCGAGAGTTCGAGCGAGACCTTGTCGCCCGCGAGGATGCGGATGTGGTGCTTGCGCATCTTGCCGCCGCTGTAGGCGATCAGCTGGTGGCCGTTGTCGAGCGTGACACGGTAGCGCGAGTCGGGCAGGACTTCGGTCACTGCGCCGTTCATTTCAATGAGTTCTTCCTTGGGCATTGTGCGATTACCTCTGAGTCGTCCGGTAGATGTGTGTTGGAGATGGAATCTGGCGTCTTTGTTTCAGCCGGAGCCCGGCCGCGCGAACGCGCCATGGCAAGGCCGCTTGTCTTTGCGCAATGCGGTTGCAATGCGCCATTCGCTTCAACAAGAACGAAGACAGTGGTGGCATTCATGGGCGCCCGGTCTGGCGCTCCAACACACTGTGAAACCGGCCCGCATCCAATGCATGGGGCCGGCGGTTGACGAATAACTCCGCCGTGGTCATCGAAACGAACCCGACATTATAGCCCGCGAGGCATGACTGTTGCTTGTCAGGCCCCGCCCAGGCATCGCGTCAGCCGCTATCCCAGCCCGAGCACCCGCCGGTTGGCGGCCACGTCCACGCCGCCCGCAGCGAAGTCGTCGAACGCCCGGTCGGCCACGCGGATGATGTGGTCGGCGATGAACTTCGCCCCTTCGCGCGCGCCGTCTTCCGGGTGCTTGATGCAGCACTCCCACTCCAGCACGGCCCAGCCCGGAAAGTCGTACTGCGCCATCTTCGAGAAGATGGCGCCGAAATCGACCTGGCCGTCGCCCAGCGAGCGGAAGCGCCCGGCCCGGTTGATCCAGCTCTGGAAGCCGCCGTACACGCCCTGCTTGCCGGTCGGGTTGAACTCGGCGTCCTTCACATGGAAGATCTTGATGCGCTCGTGGTAGTGGTCGATGTAGGCGAGGTAGTCGAGCTGCTGAAGCATGAAATGGCTCGGGTCGTACAGCAGGCAGGCGCGCGGATGGTGGTTCACGCGCTCGAGAAACATTTCGTAGCTCACGCCGTCGTGCAGGTCTTCGCCCGGATGGATCTCGTAGCCCACGTCGACGCCCGCGGCATCGAAGGCGTCCAGGATCGGGCGCCAGCGGCGTGCCAGCTCATCGAAGGCCTCCTCGATCAGCCCCGGCGGGCGCGGCGGCCAAGAATAGAGGTACGGCCAGGCCAGCGCGCCCGAGAAGGTCGCATGCGCCGTGAGCCCGAGGTTGGCCGAGGCCTTGGCCGCGAGGTGCAGCTGCTCGACGGCCCACTGCTGGCGCCGCACCGGGTCGCCGCGCACTTCAGGCGCCGCGAAGCCGTCGAAGCCCGCGTCGTACGCGGGATGCACCGCCACCAGCTGGCCCTGCAGGTGGGTCGACAGCTCGGTGATCTCGAGCCCATGGCCCGCGAGCATGCCCTTCACCTCGTCGCAGTAGGTCCGGCTCTCGGCAGCGCGGCGCAGGTCGAACAGGCGTGCGTCCCAGCTCGGGATCTGCACGCCTTTGTAGCCCAGGCCGGCGGCCCAGCCCGCGATGGCGTCGAGCGAGTTGAACGGGGGCGCGTCCCCGGCGAACTGGGCCAGGAATATGGCCGGGCCCTTGATGGTCTTCATGGCTTTGTCTTCCTTGTGGGTCGTGGCGGCGTTGAAAGCATACTTGGCGTTTCGTCCGACCTGCTGTGTGAGGCCGAAGCGACACAATGGATTTTTCTATTCGCACCGCGCGCCCCGCACGTTCCGAGATGCCACAACCCGTCTCCGCCCGGCTCAAGATCGGCCTTTCCGCCTGCTTCTCGCACGCCGACCCTGCGCGCTCGCTGTTCACCAACAAGACGCTGCAGTATGTCGAGCAATCGATCGCGCATTGGCTGATGTCGGCCGGCGCGATGGTCGTGATGGTGCCCTGCCCCACGGGCGAGACCGCGCGCGGCGACACCAAGCTCTCGCACTACGCCGAGTGGCTCGACGGCGTGGTCATGCACGGCGGCGCCGACGTCTGGCCCGGCAGCTACGGCGAGGTGCCGCTCAAGGACGCCTGGGTCGGCGACCGCATCCGCGACCTCTACGACCTGGCGCTGGTCGAGGCGTTCGAGCAGGCCGGCAAGCCGATCTTCGGCGTCTGCCGCGGGCTGCAACTCATCAACGTGGCCTTCGGCGGCACGCTCTACCAGGACATCGAGGCGCAGCACCAGCATCCCGAGACCCGGCGGCACCGCGACCCGGTCACCTACGACCAGAATTTCCACGACATCGAGATCGTCGATGGCACGCGGCTGTCCAAGCTCTACCCCGAGGTGCGCACCGCGCGCGTCAACAGCATCCATCACCAGGGTGTGAAAGACCTGGCGCCGGGCTTCGAGATCGAGGCCTGGAGCCTGCCCGACCGCGTGCCCGAGGCGATCCGCCGCCGCCCCGAGAAGGGGCGCAGCTACATCGCTGCCACGCAGTGGCATCCCGAATTCCACAAGTACGGCAGCACCGAGACGGTCGACGACACGCCGATCCTGCACGACTTCCTCTGGGCCTGCGCGACCGCGAAGGTGGCGCCGCGCACCGTGGCGCCCGACAGCGGGCCCGGCCGGATCCGCGACCGCGCGGCGCGGGTGCTGCGCCAGGCGCTGCTGCGGCGCTGAGGGCTGGCAGCGCGCGCTGCGGTTATCGGCGCTCGGAGCGGTTCGTCGTTCCGCTGACGCCGGCGTCGATGGTGCCGAACACCGTGACGCCGCTGCCCGACGAGGCCGCGGAACCGTTGCCGCCGCCCGATCCGGTGCCAGCGCAACCCGCCGCCAGCGCGGCGACAAGGACGGCAAGAACAGCTGCAATGAATGGCTTCACGGATAACTCCAGGCAAGGGTTGGAACTGAACCCACTATAGGCCGACGCGGCGCGGGCCCTGCCGCAACACAGCGCTGGCGGCAGGGTTGTCGTTGATGGTTCAGCGCGGATCGGTGGCAAGCAGCATCTCGAGCATCGTGCGCAGGTCGGCCTTCAGGCGGGCGGCGCCAACCTCATCGAGCGCCAGCGTGGCTTCGTCCATGTAGAGCCTGCGATTGATCTCGACCTGGATGCTGTGCCGATGTTCGGCCGGCCGGCCGTTGCGGCGCACCAGCTCGACGCCCTTGTACGGATGGTTGTAGTCCACGCTGTAGCCGCGTGCACGCAGGTGCTCGCAGATGCGCTTCGACAGCGCGGGGTCGGCGGTGCTGCCGTCGCGGTCGCCGATCACGAAATCGGCATGGACGAGGCCGGGAAAATCCGTCGCATGGCTGCCCGAGACCGCCGGCATCGAATGGCAGTTGATGTGGATGCTGTAGCCGTGCCGCGCATGCGCCGCCTCGATCGCCTCGGCCACCGCGGCGTGGTAAGGACGCCAGCAGTGGTCGATGCGCGCGCGCACCTCGTCCACCGCGAGCAGGCGGTCGTAGATCGGCAGCCCCTCGTCGGTGAGCTTCCAGATCAGGCCCTTGCCGAGCCGCACCTTCGACAGCACGCGCGGGTCGTCCGACAGCGGGCCGTCCCACGGGCCGTCGAGCAGCGAGGTGTCGAGTTCGGTGACGTCGCGGTTGGCGTCGAGGTAGCTGCGCGGAAAGTGCGCCTCGATCCAGGCTGCGCCCAGATCCGGCGCAAAGTCGTAGAGCTTCTCGACGTGGGTGTCCTCCGCGCGGCGCAGCGTGGCGAGGTCGCACGCCGGCCGGAAATCGTCGGGATAGGCCGTGCCGCTGTGCGGCGAGTCGAGCACCAGCGGCGTGTGCCCTGCCAGGCTGGTCACCTGGGCGCGGGTCTGGATCAGTTTCAGCACAGGATGCATAGGCGGTCAGTCCAGTCGGATGCGCGCAAAGGCCGCGACCTTCTTCATCTTCTCGATCTCGCTGTCGATCTGCTTCGCGAATTCGGCCGGCGTCGTGCCCGAGGCATAGAGCCCCTGCAGCGCGAGGCGCTCGCGCACCGAAGCGTCCTTCAGCGCGGTGGCCACCGCCTGCTGCATGCGCAGCGCGATGTCGGCCGGCGTGCCGGCCGGCGCCACCAGGCCGAACCACGACGGGTCGTTGTTGGCCGCATAGCCCAGCTCGCGGTAGGTCGGCACCTCG
>CAMLCW010000109.1 GCA_946478645.1 uncultured Variovorax sp. | reverse complement strand
ACGAACGGAAAGCGCGCGGCCCAGAAGGCGGCCAGGCGCGGATCGGCGTCGACGCGCTTCACGGCTTCGGCCATGCGCGGCGCCTCGCGGTAGAAGCGTTCGCGGTGCGGCGTCCAGCGCGACACCACGGCCACGTACAGGTCGAGCATGCTGAGGCGTTCGCCGAGCAGGTAGGGCGCGGGCGTGCCGATCTGCGCGTCCATCAGGCGCCAGCATTCGGCCACACGTTCGGCGGTGCGCTCGAGCAGCGCGGGCTGCGCCGCAGGGTCGGGTGCGAGCCGCGAGGGCTCGTCGCGCACCCAGAACATCGAATAGATCGCGGCCGGCACATAGACCATCCAGCGCAGGTAGCGCGCGCGCAGCGGGTCGCCGGGCGCGGGGCACAGCCCGGCTTCGGGATGGCGGTCGCCGAGCCAGAGCAGGATCGCTGCGCTCTCGGTCATGAGCTCGCCCGAGGGCAGCACCAGCGCGGGCACCTGCCGCATCGGGTTGACCGGCGCGATGCGCTCGCGCTCGGCGTCGCCCTCCCAGGTCGCGACGTCGACGACGTCGACCTGCGCGCCGATCAGCGTGAGGGCGGCATGCACGGGCGTGGCGCCCGAGCCGGGCGCGCCGTAGAGGGTGTAGCGGTCGGTTGAAGGCGTGGAGGCGGAGGTCATCCGCGCAGGTTACGCCAGCGGACCGGGCCTTGTCACGCTGCCAGCAGCGCGTCGACCTTCTTCAGGCCTTCGAGCGTCTTCACGCAGGCCTCGGCCACCTCGGTGCCCTTGACCGCGAAGTGGCGGTGGAAGTATTTGCGGTGTTCCACATGCTCGTGGAAGTGGTGCGGCGTGAGCACGGCCGAGAAGATCGGCACGTCGGTCTCGAGCTGCAGCGACATCAGCGTGCTGACGACGGTGCTCGCGACGAACTCGTGGCGGTAGATGCCGCCATCGACCACCAGCGCGCAGGCGACGATGCCGGCGTATTGGCCCGAGCGCGCGAGCCGCCGCGCGTGCAGCGGGATCTCGAACGCGCCCGGCACGTCGAACACGTCGATCGTGTCGCGGGCCACGCCGAGCCGCGCCATTTCCTCGAGGAAGGCGTCGCGCGCCTGGTGGACGATGTCGGCATGCCATTGCGCCTGCACGAAGGCGATGCGCTGGCCGCGCGGGCGGCCCGTCGCGTCGATGGCCGAAAGGGGAAGGTCGTTGATCTGACTCATGGTGTGCCTCTTGATCGAAAGCAGGTTTCCTGAATCAGGGCGCACGAAACCGCAGGCAGCCGGACGCGCGTTCGCCATGGCGAAGCACGCGGGCCGACCCGCATTTCGCGCTCTCTTTCATCCGGACTGTGACCGTCGGCTTCGGAATCGCACCGAAATCTGCTGACCCCGCAGCCCATGGCGGGCTGCGGGCGCTCGCGGGCTCGTGCGGTTCTTCTTGCGAAGAACACCGCCATGACCGCCGGTGGGGAATTTCACCCCGCCCTGAGAACGCTGCCCCGGCTTGCGCTGGGGCGGTGGCGATTCTAGGCAGGACGCCGCCGCCGTGCTGTCGCCGACGAGGCAAAGCCCCATGGCGGCCGGGGGCGGGCCGGCGGGGCGCTCAGCGCCGCGTGAGGAATTGCGCCATGCGCTCGAGTTCTTCGTCGAGGCCGCGACGGAATACCGCATCGCGCGACGGCGGCTTGCCGGCGTAGCCGAAGGCGGGCTGCAGCCCGCCGGGGTTGGCCGCGACATTGGCCCATCCGATCACGCGCTCGCCCCAGAGCATCGGCAGCGCGTAGTAGCCGAACTGCCGCTTCGGCGCGGGCATGTAGGCCTCGAACTTGTAGGTCCAGCCCCAGAGCAGTTCGAAGCGGCGGCGGTCCCACACCACAGGGTCGAACGGGGCGAGCAGGCGCACCGCATCGTCGGGTGCGTGTCGCCGCGAGGCCGGGTTCTCGTCGGCGGGCCAATACCAGGTGGTGCCGTCGATGCGGCAGCTCGCGAGCAGATCCTCGCGCGCGATGCGCAACGCGGCCTGGGTCTGCGCCGACAGATGCGGCGCGCCGTAGCCGAGCAGCCGCACGAGATACGTCAGGCTCGCCGCGGGCAGCGGTGCGTATTTGCGCACCACCAGTTCGATGAGTGCGGCGGCGCGCCGGGCGCGGCCGGCAGGGCTTTCGTCGGCGGGTGGATGGGCCACGGCCTCGTACACGCGCGTGCCGCTGTCGCGCCGCACCACGCGCAACTGGCCGCGGTAGTGCAGGCCGTCGAGCAGCCGCGTGGTCGCGTTGCTCGAGCCGCCCCAGTAGTTCTTCACGCGGCCGTGCGCGAAGTGCAGCTCGACCTCGCGCGGATGCACGGGTCCGCGCTCGCGCACGAAGGCGAGCACGTCGGCGGCCTTGCGGCGGGTGTCTTCGTCCCACGGCGTGCGGGCTTCGCGCGGATGCATCAGCGCCAGGTGCTCGCGCGGCAGGAAGCCGTAGTTGACGAGGCAGTCTTCCTCGACCGCCAGGCGGGTGTAGCGGCTTTCGAGATCGCCAGCGCGGTAGTCCTTCACGCGGTGGCGCAGCGTGAGGTCCTGCGCGCGCGCGGGTGCGCGGATCGGATCGGCCTGCACGAAGCCGAGCTGGCGGATCGCGGCCGGCAGCGTGGTCGGCCTGAACAGGGTGCGCGCCACCGCGTAGCGGCGCAGGTCGTCGAGGGTCGGGTCAGCCATCGCCGGATTGCAGCACAGGCTGGGGGTCGGACAGCCGAACGCAGAAGAAAGACAAAAGCGCGCAGAAGTCGCAGAAGAATTCGAAGAGAACTTTTTCAGGTTTCCTTCTGCGACTTCTGCGACTTCTGCGACTTCTGCGAAACCTTTGCGACTTCTGCGTTCGGCTGCCCGGATTGGGCCTACACCACCGAGCGATGCCGCTCGATGCAGACCTCGAGCGTTTCGGCGCCGGGGCGCTGCCACCAGTCGAGGTTCGAGAAGATCTCGACCTCGCTGAAGCCCGCGAAACCCGCCGCCTCGACCCAGCCGCGGATCTTCTTGAGCTCGACCACGCCGTCGCCCATCATTCCGCGGTCGGACAGCAGGTCGCGCGTCGGCGTGAGCCAGTCGCAGACGTGGTACGCCAGCAGGCGCTCGCGGCCGGCGCGGGCGATTTGCTGTTCGAGCTTCGGGTCCCACCACACGTGGTAGATGTCGAGCGCCACGCCGAGCATGCCGCTCTTGCCCGCGTCGAGTTCATCGCAGATATCGAGCGCATGTTCGAGCGTGTTGATGCAGGCGCGGTCGGCGGCCTGCATCGGATGCAGCGGTTCGATCGCCAGCGGCATGCCGACCTCGCGCGCGTATTCGAGCGAGGCGGCAATGCCGTCGCGCACCTCGCCGCGGGCGCGCGCGATGTCGGTGTAGGCGGCCTTGCCTTCGAGCGCGCCGGGCAGGGCGCCGACCACCAGCACGACACAGGGCGCGTCGAGGGTCTTGGCTTCGTCGATGGCACGGCGGTTGTCGTCGAGCGCGGCCTTCAGCCCGGCCGCGTCGGGCGCCGGGAAGAAGCCGCCGCGGCAGTAGCCCGAGAGCCCGATGCCGTGCGCCTTCAGCTGCTTCGCCACCTTCTCGAGCCCGACCGCCGCCACCTGGTCGCGCCAGGGGCTGATCGCGCGGATGCCGCGCTCGGCGCACTGGTCGATGATGCGGTCGAGCGGCACCTCGGCGCCCGACTGCTTGCGCACGGTGGCGGTGTTGATCGAGAGCCAGTCGTGATTGCCGGAGAAATCGCGCATCGCTTCGCTCAGCCTTCCACGCCGTGCAAGGCCAGCAGCGTCTTCATGCGCTGCACCGCGAGCTCGGGCTGCTCGAGCAGGTTGGCCGCATCGGCCAGCCGGAACAGCTCGGCAAAGTGCTGCAGCGAGCGCGTGCTCTGCTGGCCGCCCACCATCGTGAAGTGCTTCTGGTGGCCGTTGAGCCAGGCCATGAACACCACGCCGGTCTTGTAGAAGCGCGTGGGCGCCGCGAAGATGTGGCGCGACAGCGGCACCGTGGGGCCGAGGATCGCGTGGAACTTCTCGGTATTGCCCTGCGCCAATGCACCGAGCGCGGCGCTGGCCGCGGGCGCGATGGCATCGAAGATGCCGAGCAGCGCGTCGCTCTGGCCATGCGTGGGTTCGCTGCCGAAGCCGTCGCCGGCGATCAGCTCGGCATAGTTGAAGTCGTCGCCGGTGTACATGCGCACGCCGGCCGGCAGGCGCCGGCGCATCGCGATCTCCTTGTCCTTGTCGAGCAGCGATATCTTGATGCCGTCGACCTTCTCCGGATGTGCCGCGATGATGCCAACGGCGGTGTCCATCGCCGCGTCGACATCGTTCGTACCCCAGTAGCCCGCCAGCGCCGGGTCGAACATGTCGCCGAGCCAATGCAGCACCACCGGCTGCTTCGCCTGGCTGAGGATGCGGTCGTATACGCGTTCGTAGTCGGCCGGGCTCTTGGCGACGCGGGCGAGTGCGCGGCTCGCCATGACGATCAGCTTGCCGCCGAGCGCCTCGATCGCGGCCATCTGTTCCTCGTAGCCGCGGATCACGTCGTCGACGCTCTTCACGTCGTCGAGGTTCAGGTGGTCGGTGCCGCAGCCCGAAGCCACGAGCGCGCCGGGCACGTCCTTGGCCGCGTCGAGCGAGCGGCGGATCAGTTCGAGCGAGGTCGGCCAGTCGAGGCCCATGCCGCGCTGCGCGGTGTCCATGGCCTCGGCCACGCCCAGGCCGAGCGAGAACAGGTGCCGCCGATAGGCGATGGTGGTGTCCCAGTCGACCGCGGACTGCAGCCATGGATCGATGGCCGCGAGCGGGTCGGCCACGACGTGCGCAGCCGAGTAGGCGATGCGGTTGAACTTGACGCCCGCGTCGGGCTTGACCGGCGCGGTGCCGCGCAGCGCGTAGGGCGCGAGCGATCCGCTCGCGGTGGGGAGGGTCAGCGAAAGTGCCATGGTGACGTGCCTCAGACCTTCAGCGCGGGCACGTCGATCCAGCGGCGGTCCTTCCACGACTCGAGCGCGGCCTCGACCAGCTGCACGCCCTTGGCGCCTTCGGGCAGCGTCCACTTGTAGGGCTCGTTCTCGACCACGTGGCGAATGAAGTGCTCCCACTGGATCTTGAAGCCGTTGTCGTAGACCTGCGAATCAGGGATCTCCTGCCACTGGTCGAAGAAGTTCATCGTCTGCTTCTCGTCGGGGTTCCACACCGGGCGCGGCGTGGCGACGCGCGACTGGGCGCGGCAGCTCGACAGGCCGGCCACGGCCGAGCCGTCGGTGCCGTCGACATGGAAGGTCACCAGGTCGTCGCGGCGCACGCGCGTGGCCCAGCTCATGTTGAGCTGCGCGATCACGGGTTCGCCGTTGTGGCCGGTGAGTTCGCAGGTGGCGTAGGCCGCATCGTCGGCGGTGGCCTGGTAGGGCTTGCCGGCTTCGTCCCAGCGGGTCGGGATGTGGGTGGCGCCAATGCACGAGACCGACTTCACCTCGCCGAACAGGTTGTCGAGCACGTAGCGCCAGTGGCACATCATGTCGAGGATCATGCCGCCGCCGTCTTCGCTGCGGTAGTTCCAGCTCGGACGCTGGATCGGCTGCAGGTCGCCTTCGAACACCCAGTAGCCGAACTCCAGGCGCACGCTGAGCATGCGGCCGAAGAAGCCCGCGCGGCGCAGCATGTCGAGCTTGCGCAGGCCCGGCAGGAAGAGCTTGTCCTGCACCGCGCCGTGCTTCAGGCCCGACTCCTGCGCGAGGCGCGCGATCTCGACCGCCTCGTTGAGGTTGGTGGCGATCGGCTTCTCGCAGTACACGTGCTTGCCGGCGCGGATGGCCTTGGCGAGCAGCGTCGGCCGCATCTGCGTGGTGCCGGCGTCGAAGAAGATGGTGTCGTCCTTGTTCTCGAGCGCTTTGTCCAGGTCGGTGCCCCAGCGCGCGATGCCGTGCTTCTTGGCCAGGGCTTCCATCTTCTCGGCGTTGCGGCCGACCAGGATCGGGTCGGGCATGACCTTGTCGCCGTTGGAGAGCGTGACGCCGCCCTGGGCGCGGATTGCGCAGATCGAGCGGATCAAATGCTGGTTCATGCCCATGCGTCCGGTGACGCCGTGCATGATCAGTCCGAGTCGTTGTGTAGCCATCGTTGGATTCCTTGAGAGCGGAAGAGAGGGGGTTGAAAAGGGGTTCAATGAACGGAACGCATCGCGTCCCACGAGAGGCCGGCGCCGGGCTTGCCGCTGGCAAAGCCGGGCGCGCCGGCCAGGGAGGACAGGTCCAGCTGCCCGCCCCGGATGGCGAGGCGCACGGCGCCTTCGCTCGATTCGTACAGGTCCGGGTGCAGCTTCAGCAGGGCCTGCTGCTCGGCCTCGGGCGCGGCCGCGAGGCCATTCACGTAGTGGTGGCCGTTGCGCTCGACGTGCGACAGGCCGAGCCAGCCGACCAGCGCAAGGTCCTGCTGCACGCCGATGCCGGCCTGCATCGTCAGGTCTTCGCCCGAGAGAAAGTAGCGCGGTGCACCGGCTTCTGCATTCCACCTGGCGCAGCGCGCCGCGTTGAGCACCGACTTGTAGAAGCCCTTGCAGCTCTTGCTCGACACGCCGGCATAGCCCAGCGCGCGCGCCTGGACGAAGGCATCGAGGGTGGCGTCGGATTCATCGATGAGGAGCGGGATGCGCTTGCCCAGCGCGGACACGTCGCGCTGCAGCGCTGTATCGCGGCGGATCGGCTGCTCGACGAATGCGGTCTTCCGTGCCAGCGCCCAGAGCCGTGGCGTCGAGAGCATGCGGTCGAGAAACTCGCCGAAGTCGTCGGCATCGGCGTACTGCTCGTTGCCGTCGAGCGTGACGAGTTCGGCATGGCCGTCGATCACGCGCGCGATGCGTTCGAGCCGGTCGATGTCCTTCGCGGTGTTGCCGCACAGCTTGAGCTTGAAGTGCGTGAGGCCGTAGCGGCGGACTGCCGCGGCGAGCGTGGCGGGCATTCCGTCGGCGGGCGCATCGGGCAGGGTGTCGTCGGCGTCGATCGCATCGGCCAGGCCCACGGTGTGCCGCGCCGCGATGCGCATGCGCGGCGACTGCGCCGACAGGAAGCCGGCCGCGTCGAAGCCTGCCAGGTCGTCGGCCAGGCCGCTGCCGGCCACGTCGATGCCGCAGAGATTGGCGCCCATCGCCGCCGCGAAGCCGAGGCCGTGGTGCAGGCACAGTGCGTCGAGCAGCGCGCGGTCGATCAGTGCGGGGCCGTAGCCCGCCACCAGCGGCTGCAGTCCGCGCGCCCTGGCGCGCGCCTGCAGCGGTGCGTAGTTGGCCGCGAAGTGGGTCCACGCGGTCTGTGGCTCGGGCTCGGCGGTGTAGGCGTCGCGCGCCTCGCGCAGTGCGAAGCGCAGCTGCTCGAAGTTCTGTTCATTGGTGAGCGCCGGGTTCTTGTCGAACCACTTCGGCACCATCATCTCCGCCGCGCAGCCTTCGGCCGTGCGGCCGTCCGCCAATCGGATGCGCGCCTTCACGTACACCTGCGGGCAGGCCGTGACGGTGGCGGCACCGAAGCGAAACGGCAGCCGCAGCGCCACGTTGCGCTCGGCAAAGCGGATTTCCTCGACGTGAAAGCGGGGCGCGTCCATGTGCAGCCTCAGTGATCCAGGATGCCCTGCGAGAAGAAATGCGCGCGCACCTGCCGGGTGTAGGCGCCGAATTCCGGCGAGGCCATCATGTCGAGCGTGCGCGGCCGGGGCAGGTCGATGTCGTACACCGCGGCGATCGATCCGGGGCGCTCGCTCATCACGATCACGCGGTCCGAGAGGAAGATCGCCTCGGGAATGCTGTGGGTGATCAGCATCACGGTCTTCTTCGAGGCCATCCAGATGCGCTGCAGTTCGAGGTTCATCTTCTCGCGCGTCATCGCATCGAGCGCGCCGAAGGGCTCGTCCATCAGCAGCACCGAAGGGTCGTGCAGCAGCGCGCGGCAGATCGAGGCGCGCTGCTGCATGCCGCCCGAGAGCTGCCAGGGGTACTTCTTCTCGAAGCCGGTGAGTCCCGCCATCTGCATCAGCTCGTGCGCCGTGGTGCGTGCGGCGTGCATCGGCATGCGGCGCATTTCGGCCTGCAGCAGGATGTTGTCTTCCACGCTGCGCCAGGGCAGCAGCACCGCGCTCTGGAACACGATGCCCACGTCCTTCTGCGGCCCCTTGATCGGCTTGCCCGCCAGCGTGAGCTCGCCGCCGCTGATCGGCAGCAGGCCGGCCACCATCTTCAGCAGCGTGCTCTTGCCGCAGCCGGAAGGGCCGACGACGGAGACGAACTCGCCCTCCCGGATCGCGAAGTCCAGGGGCTTGAGCGATTCGACCGGGCCGTCCTTGCTCTGATAGGTTTTAGCGACGCCGCGCGCTTCGATCAGGTTGACTTGGGACATGGAGTGCGTGAAAGGGGACAACGGCGCGCGCGCAGATGAAGGCTCACTTCGGCAGGAAGTCGAGCGTCACGTAGTCTTCGGGCTTGCCGCGCGTGGCGGGGTCCATGCCGCCGTACTGCACCAGCAGGTCGAGCGACTCGTTCACGTTCTTCATCGACACGCGGAACGGACGCTGGTTGGCGGTTTCCTTGGTGTGATAGAGCGCCACACTCTGCTTCATGCCCACGATCAGCGTGTCGCGCACGCCGGCCTTGGGGTTGGCCTTGAGCATCGCGTCGACCGCGGCCTCGGGGCTCTTCTCGGCGGCCTCGGCGGCCTTGGTCGAGGCGCGCATGAAGCGCTTGACCAGGTCGGGGTTCTCGGTCAGCAGGTTCTTGTTGGTGATGATGCCGGAGCTGATCTGGTTCACGCCCGAGTCGGCGAAGCGGATCGGCGTCACGGGCTTGCCGGTGGCGTCCTGCAGCTTGATCGCCTGGTCCATCACATAGCCGAGCAGCAGGTCGGCCTGACCGTTGGTGACCGCATTGAGCTTGGTCTGGCCGTCGCCCGAGACGATCTTCACCTGGTCGGGCTTGATGTTGTTGACCTTGAGGAACAGCGGCCACATCTGCGACATCGAATCGCCGGGCGTCACGGCCACGGTCTTGCCGATGATGTCCTTGGGCGTCCTGATGTTCTTCTCGCTGAAACCCATGACCGACATCGGGCTCACCTGGAACAGCACGCCGGTCGACTTGAGCGGCGCGCCCTTGGCAGCCGCCTTGATCATCGTGGTCACGTCGATGTAGCCGAAGGTGGCCGACTTGGCGGCCACGGCCTGCGCGGTCACGGCGGAGCCGCGGCCCTCCTGGATGTCGAGCTCGATGCCTTCCTCGGCGTAGAAGCCCTTCTCCTTGCCGAGGAAGAAGGGCGCATGCTCGCTGTAGAGATACCAGTTGAGCATCAGCGTGACCTTGTCCTTGGGCTTGTCGGCCTGGGCATGCGCGGGCACGGCGGCCAGTCCGGCGAGCGCGGCCGCGGCGAGAGCGAGCGAGGGAAGCAGTTTCTTCATGATGTTGTCTCCTTGGGTTGTCTCAGTGGGCGGGGCGCTGCGAGGCGTGCCACGGAATCATCAGCCGCTCGACCAGGTCGACGGCGGCGAACAGGATCACGCCGATGCTCGACAGCACGACCAGCGCAGCGAACATGAGCGGCAAGTCGAAGTTGCCGTTGGCCACCTGCAGCACGTAGCCGATGCCCGAGTTGGAGCCGACGAATTCGCCGACCACCGCGCCGACCACCGCCAGCGTGACCGACACCTTGAGGCCGCTGAAGATGGAAGGCAGCGCCTGCGGCAGGCTGATCTTGAAGAAGGTCTGCAGCCGGCTCGCACCCATCGAGCGGGAGAGGTCGAGCATGTCGGGCTCGACCGACTTGAAGCCCATCACGGTCGACACCACCACCGGGAAGAAGCCCAGCAGGAAGGCGCTGATCACCTTGGGAAAGATGCCGAAGCCGAACCACACCACGAACAGCGGCGCGATCGCCACCTTCGGGATGCTCTGCGAGAACACCAGCAGCGGATACACGTACGACTCGACCACGCGCGAGTAGGCGATGACCATCGCCATCGGAATGCCGATCAGGATCGTGAGGCCGAAGCCCCCCAGCGTGGCCAGCGTGGTGTTCCAGCTTTCGCCGAGAAGCCGCGGCCATTCGGCCACGAGCTGCTTCACGACTTCGAGCGGCGGCGGTATCAGGTAGGCCGGGATCCCGAAGAGCCGGATCGCGAGGTCCCACAGCACCAGCAGCAGGAGGACCAGCAGGAAGGGCCGCAGGGCCGGAGACAAGACGAGCTTGCGCAGCATGGGGAGCGATCCGGGTGCTCGGGGCGCCAGCCCGGGTTACTGCTGCGGCGCCAGGCCGGCGGCCTTGACGAGCGTTGCGTTGCTCTTGATCTCTTCCTTGATGTAGGCGTCGAACTGCTCGGGCTTCAGTGTCCAGGCGTCGGCACCGAGTTTCAGGAAGCGCTCCTTGACCTCGGGCGAGGCCAGTGCCTTGGCCACTTCGTCGTGCAGGCGGTTGACGATGTCGCGCGGCGTCTTGGCCGGCGCCATCATGCCGATCCAGAAGTTGAACTCCGAGCCGGGCACGCCGGCTTCGGCCGTGGTCGGCACGTCGGGCAGGGCGGCGGCGCGCTTGGGGGAGCCCACGGCCAGAGCGAGCAACTGGCCGTCCTTGATCTGCCCGATCACCGGCGCGATCGGCGAGAAGTAGTAGTCGACGCGGCCCGAGAGCACCTCGGTCACGGCCTCGGCCGAGCCCTTGAACGGGATGTTGGTGGCGTCGATCTTCGCGGCCAGCTTGAACTTCTCGGCATTCAGGTGGGTGGCGCTGCCCTGGCCCGCCGAGGCGAAATTGATGGTGCCGGGCTTGGCCTTGGCGGCCGCCACCAGCTGCTGCAGCGTCTTGATGCCCTTGGCCGGCGAGATCACCAGCGCATTCGGCAGCGACGAGATCGGCGTCACGCCGGCGAAGTCGGCCACCGTGTCGAACGGCAGCTTCGCGAAGGTCGAGGGGCTGACCGTGTGCGACGACGAGTGGATCATGACCGTGTAGCCGTCGGGCGCCGCCGTGGCGACGACCTGCTGGCCGATCGTGCCGCTGGCGCCGCCGCGGTTGTCCACCACCAGCGTCTGGCCCATGCTCTGGCCCATCTTGTCGGCGATGGCGCGCGCAATGATGTCGGTGGTGCTGCCGGCCGCGAACGGCACGATCACGCGGATCGGTTTGCTGGGGTAGCCGTTCTGTGCCGACGCGAGGCCCGGCATCAGGGCGGCCAGGCAAGTGAGCGTGGCCAGGGCGGTGGTGCGTGCGAGGTGCTTCATGGGTTGTCTCCGTGCGGGCGGGCCGCCGTGTCGTCGAAATCGATTAATTCACCATCGGGTGAATTGACGATTCTAGAAAGCCCACCGCAGCAGCGCAACCGCCACGAATCCGTAGATACCCTTAGCGGGCGCAGCGGCCCGTTCGCAGCTTCTCAGTGCAGCACGTACCCGAGCACCAGGTCGGTCATGTGCGAGAGCCGCTGTGCCATCGCCTTGGGTGCGCGCAGGTCGCGCCCGAACACGGCCGACAGCGTGTGGTTGTTCGACAGGTAGAAGTAGCAGAGCGAGGCGATCGAGATGTAGAGCTGCACCGGGTCGACGCCTGCGCGGAACAGGTTGTCGCGCCTGCCGCGCTCGAGCACCGTGTCGAGCAGCTGCACCAGCGGCGAGTTCATCTCCTGGATGCGCTCGGAGCGCTTCAGGTGCGCCGCCCCGTGCAGGTTCTCGCTGTTGAGCAGCGTGATGAACTCGGGGTGCTCGAGGTAGTAGTGCCAGGTGAACGAGACCAGCTGGCGGATCGCCTCGACCGGATCGATCTCGTCGAGGTGCAGCTTCTGCTCGGCTTCGCGGATGTCGGCGTAGGTGCGCTCGAGCACCGCGAGAAACAGGTCGTCCTTGCTGCCGAAGTAGTAGTAGATGAGGCGCTTGTTGAGCCCCGCGCGCGTGGCGATGCTGTCCATGCGCGCGCCGGCCAGCCCGCGCTGGGCAAACTCGTCGCGCGCCGACGCGAGGATGGCGAGCTGCGACCGGTCGGCATCGCGCGAGCGCGGCTCGAGCGTTTCGGGAGGGGGATCCTTGGGGGCCTTCATGGCGCGAATTTAACCAATTGGTGAATTAAGGCAAGGCGGGGAGAGGGGATGCACATAATTGCCGAGACATAGACTGCAAGGAGGTTCGATTTCTCATGAGTACATCACAGCCCGCGGGCCACCTGATCGTCGAGTGCCTGCTCGCACAGGGCATGGAGATCGCATTCGGCGTGCCGGGCGAAAGCTTTCTCGCCGTGCTCGACGGCTTTCATGCCTACGGCGACCGCGCGCGCTTCATCGTCAACCGCCAGGAGGGCGGTGCGGCGTTCATGGCCGAGGCGCACGGCAAGCTCACCGGACGGCCGGGCGTGTGCTTCGTCACGCGCGGCCCGGGCGCCACCAACGCGTCGATCGGCGTGCACAACGCGTTCCAGGACTCGACGCCGATGGTGCTGTTCGTCGGCGACGTGGGCAGCGACTTCCGCGACCGCGAGGCCTTCCAGGAGGTGGACTACGCGAGCTTCTTCGGCCCGAGCACCAAGGGCTTCGCCAAACGCGTCGAGCGCATCGACGACGCCGACCGCATTCCCGAGTACATCTCGCGCGCCTTCGCGACCACGATGAACGGCCGGCCCGGGCCGGTGGTGCTGGTGCTGCCCGAAGACATGCTGCGCACGCACACCGCGGCACGGCCGCTGCCGCGCGTCGAGGCCGTGCAGCCGTGGAGCGACCCGGGCGCGCTGCGCAGCCTGCGCGAGCTGCTGCTGAAGGCCGAGCGGCCGCTGGTGATCGCCGGCGGCGGCGGCTGGACGCCGCAGGCCGCGCAGGCGCTGCAGCGTTTTGCCGAGAACTGGCGCCTGCCGGTGGCCAATGCCTTCCGCTTCCAGGACACTTTCGACAACCACCATCCGCTCTACGCGGGCGACGTGGGCATCGCCATCAACCCGAAGCTGGCGCAGCGCGTGAAGGACAGCGACCTCGTCATCGCGATCGGTCCGCGCCTGGGCGAGATGACGACCGGCGGCTACACGCTGCTCGAAGCGCCCAAGGCGCGCCAGAAGCTGGTGCACATCCATGCCAGCGCCGAGGAGCTGCACCGCGTCTACCAGGCCGACCTGGCAATCAACGCCGGCATGAGCGCTGCAGCGCGCAGCCTCGAGGTGCTGAGCGCGCCCCCGACGCTGCCGTGGGAAGCCTGGACCGCGCAGGCGCATGCCGACTACGAGGCCAACCTGGTGCCGCAGGCGCTCGCGGGCATGCCCGCCGAGGCACCGCGCGGCCCGGTCGACATGGCCGAGGTGGTGGCGCTGCTGCAGAAGCACCTGCCGGCCGACGCCGCCATCACCAACGGCGCGGGCAACTACGCGATCTGGGTGCACCGCTACTTCCGCTACCACGGGCTTG
>CAMLCW010000108.1 GCA_946478645.1 uncultured Variovorax sp. | reverse complement strand
TCAGCCTTCCATCAACGCCAGGCAGCCGCGAAAGCCCTGCTGCATGTAGCGCTTCACCGTCACGAGCGACACGCCGAGTTCGCGCGCGATGTCCTCGTACTTCCAGCCATCGATCTGCGACAGCAGGAACGCGCGGCGCGCGGCCGGCTTGAGCGCGTCGAGCACGGCGTCGATCTCGTGCAGCGTCTGCAGGATGGCCAGGCGCTGTTCGGGTGACGGCGCCTCGGCCTCGGCCATGACCGCCAGCGCCTCGAGGTACGCGCGCTCGAGCGCCTGGCGCTGGTACCAGTTCACGAGGATGTTCTTGGCCACGCTCGTGAGGTAGGCGCGCGGTTGCGCAATCACCTCGGGCTGGCGTGCCGTGAGCAGGCGCGCGAAGGTGTCTTGCGCCAGATCGGCCGCATCGCTCGGATTGGCCAGCTTGCGGCGCAGCCACGCCTGCAGCCAGCCGTGGTGGTCGCTGTAGAGGGTATGGACTTGCGCGTGGGCTGCTTGGGCGGCGGGCATGGCATGCGGCACGCCGGGGCGGGCCGACGTTGTCAAATAAGAAGCATTCGCATTCTAGCCGGCCGTGTGCCCGAGTCAGCGCCGGGCCGATTCACGCCGATGCAGCAAGTCCATGAAGGCGCGGCCGACGGGCGAAGGCGAGCGTCCCGCGCGCGTGATCAGCCCGATGGCGCGCGACATCACCGGCCGCTGCAGCGGCACGGTGGCGAGCGCGTCGTTCTGCGACAGCTGCAGCGCCAGCCGCGGCAGCGCGGTGATCCCCAGCCCGGCCGCGACGAGCGCGCCCGCCACGGCGACGCTCGAATATTCGAGCGCGGGCTGCACCGGCAGGCCGCGCTGCAGAAACGCGGCGTCGGTGATCGGCCGGATGCTGCTCTGCGAAGCGCTCGCAATGAAGGGCCGCGTCGCGAACACCGACCACGACGCCGAGGCGCGCGCGGCCAGCGGATCGTCGCGCCGGCACAGCAGCACGAAGGGGTCGTCGCGCAGGTGCCGGTAGAGCAACGGCTCGTGCGGGCCCGGGCGCACGCTGAGGGCGAAGTCGGCACGGCCTTCGTCCACCGCGGCGCGCACCGCCTCGGCCGGCCCTTCGATCAACGAGAACTGCACCTGCGGATGCTGCTCGCGAAATTCGGCGATGGCGCGCGGCAGCAGGGCCACGCCCGTGGAGGGCAGTGCCGCGATCGTCAGGTGCCCGCTGCGGCCATCGAGGAACTGCGACAGCTCGCTGAACGAGCTGTTGAAGTTCTCCAGGATGCGCAGCGCGATCGGTAGCAGCTCGCGCCCGGCCGGCGTGAGCGCGACATGCCGCGTGTCGCGGTCGAACAGGCGCGCACCCACCAGCGCCTCGACGATGCGCACCGTGCGGCTCAGCGCCGGCTGCGACACGTGCAGCGCCTGCGCGGCGGCACGGAAGTTGGCGGTCTTCGCGACTTCGGCGAAGGCCTCGAGCTGCTGCAGCGTGATGTCGACTCGCACGAATGCGGCGCTCCCGGGTGAGGGTGGATTGATCCATCCAAGTTATCACAGATATAGGAATATTGTTCTTCCCAGATCAATGCGCGGCGCCCAGACTGGCGGCATCTACAACCACGGAGACGAGGGGCCCACGGGCCCTTGCGAGATGGACCCTAAGATTCTGGAAGGCATCCGGGTGCTCGAACTCGGACAGGTGCTCGCGGGACCTTTCGCGGGCGCGATCCTGGCCGACCTCGGCGCCGACGTCGTGAAGCTCGAGCGCATCGAAGGCGGTGACGATGCACGCCACATGGGCCCGGCGTTCCGCCACGGCGATGCGCTCAACTTCCATGTGTTCAACCGCGGCAAGCGCTCGGTCGCCATCGACCTGAAAAGCAGCGAAGGCATGGCCGCGTTCGAGGCGCTCGCGGCGGGCGCGGACATCCTGATCCACAACCTGCGCCCGGGAGTCACGCAGGCGATGGGCATCGACGGCCCCTCGCTGTGCGCGCGCCATCCGCGGCTCGTCTATTGCGAGATATCGGCCTTCGGCCACACCGGGCCGCTCCGCATGCAGCCGGGCTACGAGCCGTTGGTCCAGGCCTTCAGCGGGCTTTCGAGCATCAACGGCGGGCCCGACGATCCGCCCATGCGCACCGGCGCCTCGGTCTGCGACCAGGGCACCGGCATGTGGGCCGTGATCGGTGCGCTGGCGCTGCTGCAGCGGCGCCACCTCACGGGCCGGGGCGGCGTGGTCAGCACCTCGCTGCTCGAGACCGCGCTGGTCTGGACCGGGCAGAAGGCCGATGCCTACGTCAACGAAGGCCGGCTGCCCGAGCGCCACCGCTCGGGTCATCCCGGCTTCGCGCCCTACGAGGCCTTCGACACCGCCGATGCGCCGCTCCTGATCTGCTGCGGCAACGACCGGCTCTTCGCCAAGTTCGCGCACGCGCTCGGGCGCGACGACTGGACCACCGACGCGCGCTTCGCAAGCAACCGCCAGCGGCTGCAGCACAAGGCCGAGCTGTTCGAGCAGATCGGTCCGCTGCTGCGTGCGCGCGACCGCGCCGACTGGCTGGCGCGCTTCAGTGCCGCCGGCGTGCCCTGCGCGCCGGTGCACACCGTGCCCGAGGCGATCGCGCATCCGCAGGTCGAGGCGCTGGGCATGCTGCAGCCCGTGCCGGGCGAAGATTTCCGCCTGACGGCGCTGCCGATGTCCATCGACGGCGTGCGGCCCGCGCACCGCGCGGTCGCGCCGCGGCTCGGCGAGCACAACGCGGCGCTCGGTGCGCCGCCGGTGGCGCGCGGCGACTGAGCGACGGCAGCGTTTCCCTTTTTTCCCAAGAACGACAGACATCCCAACGGAGACATCACCCATGCGCACTTCGATCTTCCGCCTCGGCGCGGTCCTGGCCTTCGCGGCCGCGGCGGCAGCACCTGCCCACGCGCAGGACTATCCCGCCAAGCCCCTCACCGTCGTCGTGCCGTTCGCGGCGGGCAGCGGTACCGACCAGCAGGCGCGCAGCATCGCGCAGGCCTTGACGGCAGAGTACAAGGTGCCGGTGATCGTGGAGAACCGCGCCGGCGCCAGCGGATTCATTGCCGCGCAGTACGTCGCCAAGGCCGCGCCCGACGGCTACACGCTGCTGATGACCACCAACACCACGCACGCCGCCAACGAGCACCTGTACAAGAAGCTGCCCTACGACCCGGTGAAGGACTTCACGCCGGTCACGCTGCTGTCCAAGGGCCACATGCTGCTGCTGGTGGGCGCCGACTCGCCGATCAAGTCGGTGGCCGACCTCGTGGCGGCGGCGAAGAAGTCGCCGGGCAAGCTCAACTTCGGCAGCGGCAGTTCGTCCAGCCGCGTCGCGAGCGAGCTGCTCAAGCAGATGGCGGGCATCGACATGATGCACGTGCCCTACAAGAGCAACCCGATGGCGATCACCGACCTGCTGGGCGGGCAGATCGACTTCATGTTCGCCGACGCGCCCACCGCGCTGCCGCACGTCAAGAGCGGCAAGCTGCGCGCGCTGGCCGTGAGCGGCGACAAGCGCCTGGCCGCCGTGCCCACGCTGCCCACCGTGGCCGAAGCGGGTGTAAAGGGCTACGACATGTCGTACTGGACCGCCGTCTACCTACCCGCGGGCGCACCCACCGACGTGACGCGCAAACTCAATGAAATGCTGGTGAAGGTGACGGCGTCGCCGGCCATCGTCGCCTACCAGGCCATCTCGAGCGGCGAGGCCGCCACCGGCACGCCAGAGGCGCTGGCGCAGTTCCAGGCCGCCGAGTCGCAGAAGTGGGGCCGTGTGATCCGCGCCGCCGGCATCGAGCCTGAGTGAGCACGCGATGAGCACCACGCACAAGCAGAAGAAGACCGTGCGCATCGGCGGCGCCTCGGGCTTCTGGGGTGACAGCAGCACGGGCGCGCCGCAGCTCGTGGCAGGCGGCGACGTCGACTACCTCGTGTTCGACTATCTCGCCGAGCTCACGATGTCGCTGCTGGCCGGCGCGAAGCTCAAGAACCCCGAGGCCGGCTACGCCACCGACTTCGTCGACACCGCCATGGCCGCCGTGCTGACCGAGGTGATGCGCCGCGGCATCCGCGTGATCGCCAATGCCGGCGGCGTGAACCCGCGCGCCTGCGCCGCCGCGCTCACGACATTGGCGGCCGGCATGGGGCTCGCGCCGCGCATCGCCGTGGTCACGGGCGACGATGCGCTGCCGCATGCCGACGCGCTGCGCGCGCAGGGCATCGGCCACATGCTCACCGGCGCACCGCTGCCCGAACGCCTCGTGAGCGCCAACGCCTACCTGGGCGCGGTGCCGATCGCGCGGGCGCTCGATGCCGGTGCGCAGATCGTCATCACGGGCCGCTGCGTCGACAGCGCCGTCACGCTCGGCGCGCTGATGCACGAGTTCGGCTGGGCCGACGACGACTGGGACCGCCTTGCGGGCGGCAGCCTGGCCGGCCACATCATCGAGTGCGGCGCGCAGGCCACCGGCGGCCTGCACACCGACTGGGAACAGGTGCCCGACTGGGCGCACATCGGCTACCCGGTGGTCGAATGCGCGCCCGACGGCAGCTTCGTCGTCGGCAAGCCGCCGGGTACCGGCGGGCTCGTGAGCCGGGCCACCGTGGGCGAGCAGCTGCTCTACGAGATCGGCGACCCCGCGGCCTACCTGCTGCCCGACGTGACCTGCGACTTCCGCAGCGTGCAGATCGAGGCCGTGGGTGCCGATGCCGTGCGCGTCTCGGGCGCGCGCGGCCGTGCGCCGTCGGACCGCTACAAAGTCACCGCCACCTACGCCGCGGGCTATCGCTGCAACGCCGAGCTGCTGATCGTCGGCTTCGATGCCGCAGCCAAGGCGCGGCGCAGTGGCGAGGCCATGCTGCGCCGGACGCGCGAGCTCTTCGCGCAGCGCGGCTGGGCCGACTTCTCGGCCACCCACATCGACGTGCTGGGCGCCGAGCAGTGCTACGGCCCGCACGCCACCCCGCGGCCACCGCGCCAGGCGGTGCTGCGCGTGGCCGTGACGCACGCGGAAAAAGCGCCGCTCGCGCTCTTCGCGCGCGAGATCGCCGCGGCCGGCACCTCGTGGGCGCCGGGCACCACGGGCCTCGGTGGCGGGCGGCCGTCGGTCGCGCTGTCGATCCGGCAGTTTCCGCTGCTCGTGGACAAGGCGCTGTTCACGCCCATGGTCGAGATGGCGGGCGAGGCGTGGCCCGTGGCGGTGGCGATGCATGCGGGGGATGTTGCGGCGGCCGATGACACGGCGCCGCAAGCAGAGACAACCGAGTCGGACGCCGACGATGAATTTCTCGAGGTGCCGCTGATCCGCCTGGCCTGTGCCCGCAGCGGCGACAAGGGCGACGTCTCCAACATCGGCATCCTCGCGCGCGAGCCGCGCTACCTGCCGGTGCTGCGCGAACAGTTGACCGCCGAGGCCGTGCGCGCCTACATGGCGCATCTGGTCGAGGGCCGGGTCACGCGCTACGCGCTGCCGGGCATCGGCGCCTTCAACTTCGTCTGCGAAGAAGCCCTGGGCGGCGGCGGCATGGCCTCGCTGCGCACCGATCCGCTGGGCAAGAGCATGGCGCAGATCCTGTTGTCGATGCCGGTGCGCATCGCGTCGCGCCGGCTCTAGCTGGATCTGGCTAGAACTTCCCGCGCAACGTCACCATCGCACTGCGCGGCTCGCCATAGACGTTGCCCCAGGCCGGCGCGCCGATGGTCTGGAAGTAGGTCTTGTCGAACAGGTTGCTCACGTTCAGCGCGGCCGACCAGTTGCGGTTGATCTGGTAGCCGATGCGCGCGCCCCAGACCGCGTAGGAGGCCTGCTCCAGCGTGATCGCGCCGGTGGTGCGCGAGCTCGCGGTCTGGAAGTTGACGCCGCCGCCCACGGTCCACGCGTTGAGCGCGCCGGGCAGGCGGTAGTCGGTCCAGAGGCGCAGCATGTGCTTCGGCGAATAGGTGCTGGCAAAGTCGATGCCGGCATTCGCGGTGTCGTTCAGGTACCTGAACTCGTTGAAGGTGTAGCCCGCGAACACCTGCCAGCCGCGCGCCAGCTCGCCGCTGATCTCGGCGTCGAAGCCCTGGCTGCGCACCTTGCCGGTCGATACGTAGCAGTAGGTGCTGCGCGTGCACACGTTGCTCAGGTCTTCCTGCGCGCGGTTGTTCTGGTCGACGCGGAACAGCGCGAGCGACGCGTTGACCTTGCCGTCCATCAGTTCGCCCTTCAGGCCCAGTTCGTAGTTGCGGCCCTTCACCGGCGGCAGCATGTCGCCGGCGGCGGTCAGCGCGTTCTGCGGCTGGAAGATGTCGGCGTAGCTCGCATAGGCCGACCATTGCGGGCTCAGCGCATAGACCAGGCCGCCGTAGGGCGTGAGCACGCCGCTCTCGCGGTACGGATCGACGGTGGCGGCGCCGGTCAGGCGGTCGCGCTCGTTGGCGCGGTAGCGCGTGACGCGCGCGCCGAGCACCAGCGTCAGCGGATCGCTCAGGCTCAGGCGCGCCACGCCGTAGGCGCCCGACTGGGTGATGCGCGTGTCGGTGTCGCCGCCGCGGTAGCGCTCGGCCAGGAAGGTGGCGCGGCTCGGCTCGGCGATGGCCGAGACCGGCGCAAAGACGTTGTTGGCCACGCCGGGCAACTGGATCAGCGAGAAGTCGCTGTGGTTGCGCATGCGGGCGGTGTTGGCGCCGAAGTTCACCGAGTGCCTGCGGCCGAAGGCCTCGAACTTGCCGTCGACGGCGATGTCGAGCGTCTTGTTGTCGGTCTCGAAATCGAACAGGCCCGCGTACATCACGTTGCCGCGCAAGGTCGCGGGGTTGACGGCGCCGAGCGCAAAGGCGTACTTGATGTCCTGCGCCTCGCGCACATAGCCGGCAGTGACCTTGAGCGACCAGTCGGCATTGAAGCGGTGCGCGAGCTCGGCGAAGGCCGAGGTCTGCGCGCTGTCCCAGCGGTTCCAGTCGGCCACGAGCGAGGTCGAGCGGCGCAGGTGCAGGTCGGCGCCGTTGCTGTAGCGCGGCAGGCCCTGGAAGAAGGGCCGCGCCTGCAGCTTCTCGTGGCTGGCGCCGACGGTAAGCAGCGTCTGCGGGCCGAGGTCGGCCTCGAGCACCGCATAGAGCACGCCGGTGCGGCTCTTCGCGTGGTTGTAGAAATAGTCGCGGTCGTTGGCGCTGCCGACCACGCGGCCGCGCAGCGTGCCGGCCTCGTTCAACGGGCCGCTCGCGTCGACCTCGGCGCGGAAGTTGTTCCACGAGCCCGCACTGGCCGACACCTGAAGCTGCCGGTCGGGCGTCGGGCGCTTGCGCACCAGGTTGATGGTGGCGCTCGGCGAACCGGCGCCCTGCAGCAGGCCGGTGGCGCCGCGCACCACCTCCACGCGGTCGAGCGTGGCGGCGTTGCTCGTGAAGCTGTTGGCCTGCGGATAGTAGAAGGCGCGGTTCACGCCGTCGTACTGGTAGGTGTCGACGCGAAAGCCGCGCGAATACACATAGCGCCCGCCCATCGGGCTGTCGTACATCGTGATGCCCGTCGACTGGGCCAGCACGTCGTCGATGGTGTGGAGGTTCTGGTCGTCCATCTTCTGGCGCGTGACCACCGTGACCGACTGCGGAATCTCCTTCAGCGCCTGCTCGCCCTTGCCCACGGTCACGCGGCGGCTGGCATAGGAGCCCGAGCCTTCGGTGACTGCGCGCTCGGCCTGCGCGGTGACGCGCACTTCGCTGAGCATCGCGGCGCCCGCACCCGCCGAGGCGGCAGAGGGGCCCGCGCCGGGCGCCGGCTGCGGGCGCAGCGTGTAGCCGCCGCCCTCGCGCGGCACGGCCTGGAGCCCCGTGCCCGCGAGCAGGCGGGCGAAGCCGTCGCCCACCGCATGGCTGCCGCGCAGGCCGTCGGTGCGGCGGCCTTCGGTCAGCGAAGGGTCGAACGACAGCGTGACGCCGGCCTGTGCGGCAAAGCGCGACAGCGCCGGGCCGAGCGCGCCTGCGGGAATGTCGTGGCTTGCCGCGGCTGCGGCAGGCGCGTTGGCCTGCGCAACGGCCGCGCCGCCCGAAGCGGCGAGCGCAAGGGCCAGGCAGAGGGAAGACGGCCGCAGGGCCGCGGTGCGGGAGGAAGACGTTGGCATGGTCGGTGGTGGTCCTGTTCTTGCCGCACTCTTTTTGCAGTGCGGTTCCATGGCTTGCCCGACGAAGTGCCAAAAGGGGACAGGGCCCGCTCAAAAAAATTTCAGGCCGGCACCACCGTCACCCACCACCGCGTGCGCGTGAGCACCTGCACCGGCAGCGTGCTCGCCACCATCGAGAGCACGTAGTCGGTGTCGCGCAGCTGGAACGCGCCGGAGATGCGCAGGTCGGCGACCTCCGGGCTGCAGTGCAACAGCCCGGGCCGGTAGCGCGACAGCGCGGCGCAGAAGTCGGCCAGGCGCATGTTCTCGGCGTAGAGCACGCCCTGCGTCCAGGCCTGGCTCTCGGGCGAAACGGCGGCGAGGGGCGCGGCGCCCTGGCTGCTCAGCACCGTCTGCTGGCCCGCGGCCACCACCGCGGCCGGCGACGAGGCACCGCGCAAGGTGACCTCGACGGCGCCTTCGGTGACGGCCAGCCGCACGGCCGGCCATTGCACCGCCGCGGGCGCCTCGGCGTCCTGCCGCACGGTGAAGCGCGTGCCCAGCGCGCGCAGCCGCCCCTGCACCGTCTCGACGACGAACGGCCGCGCATCGGCGGCGGTCGTGACCTGGATCGCGCCCGCGCGCAGCTGCACCGTGCGCTGCAGGCCGTCGATGCGCACGTCGATCGCGCTGCCGGTGTCGAGCAGCACGCGGCTGCCGTCGGCCAGCCGCACCTCGCGCCTTTCGCCGGTGGCGGTGGCGTGGTCGGCGGTCCAGCTGTCCCATGGCGCGAGGCGCCAGCCGAGCCACGCGGCCGGTGCGGCCGTGCCCAGCACGGCCAGCGTGCGCAGCGCGGCGCGCCGGTTGCCGCGGGCCTGCCTTGCGAGCACCGGCACGCCGACGGCCGCGGGCACGGCGCCGAATTTCTGCGACAGGCGCTCGGCACGCTGCCATGCGCGCTCGTGCGCAGGGTCGGCATGGCGCCAGGCCGCGCAGGCCGCGTGGTCCGCCGCGGCGGCCTGGCCCGAGTGCAGCCGCACCAGCCACTGCGCGGCTTCGCGCAGCACGGCCGCGTCGGGCGGCGGCAAGGCGCTCATTCCACGAGCGCCAAACAGCGCTCGAAGCCCAACGCCATGTGGCGCTTGACGGTGCGTTCGCTGATGCCCAGCCGTTCGGCGATCTGCGCGTAGGTCAGCCCCTCGAGCTGCGACAGCACGAAAGCTTCGCGCGCCTTGGGCGGCAGGCCGTCGAGCATCGCGTCGATCTCGTCGAGCGTCTGCAGCAGCTGCAGCCGGTCTTCGGGCGACAGCGCGAGCGCCTCGGGCAGCAGCGCGAGCGCTTCGAGCCAGGCGCGCTCCAGGGCTTGGCGGCGCCAGTGCTCGCTGACCACGCCCTTGGCCAGCGTCGTCAGGTACGCGCGCGGTTCGCGCAGCGCGGGCAGCACCTGTGGCCGCAGCAGCACGCGCACGAAGGTGTCCTGCGCCAGGTCGGCGGCGCTGTGCGCGCAGCCCAGGCGCCGGCGCAGCCAGAGGCTGAGCCAGCCGTGGTGCTCGGTGTAGAGCGCCTGCATGGCGCGGGTGTCGGCGGGAGACATGAAGGAGAAGAAGACGCCAATGCAATTGAGAACTAATCTCATTTTATAAGCATCGATGCCCGGCCGCGCCGCGCGGGCTTCGGGATGGCCCTTTTTTCGGCTTCGTTGCGCATACAGGGGAGGGCGCTTCCTTTGTTGGCGCCTCGCCCGACCACCAACCCACCCCGATGCCTTCTTCCATCCTTGCCCATCCGGGCCTTCCCGTTCTCTCCCGCCTCGCTGCCGCCGTGCTCGGCGGCTATGCGCTGGCTGCCGCGCTGGCCGTGTTCGTGGGCGCGGTGCTGCCGTCCACGCGCGCCGATGCGGTGCTGGCGGGCATGCAGCTCGGCTTTGTCGTCTACCCGCTTGCCGTGGTCTGGGCTTTTTCGCCGGTGCCGCTGGCCCGCATGTGGGCCGGCCTGCTCGTGCCGGCCGCAGCGCTCGCAACATGCGGCTGGCTGTGGCCGCGCGTGGGAGGCTGAGATGGGCACTGCTGGCGAAGGCGGTTTCCGCCAGGCGCAGGCCTGGCTGCACACCTGGTGCGGGCTTTGGTTCTCGTGGCTGCTGTTCGCGGTGTTCCTCACCGGCACGCTGGCGGTGTTCGCCGAGCCGATCTCGCACTGGATGACGCCCGAGCACCATGCCGAGGAAGAGAAGGCGGCGGACGCTTCGAACGGCATGGACGCCGGCCGCGCGCAGCGCCTTGCCTGGGGCGCGGCCTACATGGCCGAGCACCACCCGTCGGCGCGGATGTGGGAGATCTGGCCTTCGGATGCGCTGGGCGGCGGCGGGCTCACCGTGTACTGGTTCGATGCCCGGCAGCAGTACGTGGCCGCCAAACTGGACCCGCGCACCGGCGCGCCGCTGGCCGCGCAGACGCACGCGCCGACGCGCGACACCTTCGGCGGCCAGCATTTCATCGACCTGCACTACGAACTGCATGCGGGCCGCATCGGCCTGTGGACCGTGGCCATCGCGACGCTGGCCATGCTGGTGGCGCTGGTTTCGGGCGTGGTCACGCACAGGCGCATCTTCAAGGACTTCTTCACCTTCCGGCCGAAGAAGGGCCAGCGCAGCTGGCTCGATGCGCACAACACCGCCGCGGTGCTCACGCTGCCCTTCCAGTTCATGATCGCCTACACGGGCATCGTCATCTCGGGCATGACCTTCCTGCCCGCGGGCAAGCTCGTGCACTACGGCAGCGACCCGGCCGCAGAGCGGCAGTTCGTGGCCGAAATGAACGGCGGCGGCCGGCCGGCGCCGAGCGGCAACGCGATGCCCGTGCCCGATCTCGAAGCCTTCGCCGCGCGCGGCCAGGCGCTCATGGGCCAGCCGGTGCGCGCGATCGTGATCGACCATCCCGGCGATGCCGCGGCCCGCATCGGCGTCTACGGCTGGAACGGCGATGCCGATACGCTGCACCGGCTCAGCGCCACCACCGGCATGGCCATGTTCTCGGCCGCCACGGGCGAGACGCTGCAGGTGCGCCTGCCCGGCATGGCCGACGGCGGCGCCGCAGCGCGCGCGCAATCCGCGATGGGCGGCCTGCACAAGGCGACCTTCGGCGGCTGGGCCGTGAAGTGGCTCTACTTTCTTTGCGGACTCGCCGGCGCCGCGATGATGGCCACGGGTGCGATCCTGTTCATGGTCAAGCGCCGCGGCCGGCACGGCGGCGAGTTCGGCAGCGCCAGCGCGCGCGTCCATCGTTGGATCGAGGGCCTGAACGTGGCCGCCACTGTGGGGCTGGGCATCGCCTGCGCAGGCTACCTCTGGGGCAACCGGCTGCTGCCGCTGGACCTGGCGCACCGCGCCCAATGGGAACTGGGCGTCTTCTTCGGGCTCTGGCTGCTCGCACTCTTGCATGCGTTGCTGCGCCGGCCGGACGCTGCCTGGCGCGAGCAGCTCGCGCTGCTGGCGGGGCTGTGCCTGTTGCTGCCGCTGTTGAACTTCGCCACCACCGGCGACCACCTGCCCGCGCAATGGCTGCGCGGCGACTGGGAGAGTGCGGGGGTCGAGGCGGTGTCGCTGGCCTTCGGCCTGGCCGCCGTGGGCGCCTTGCGTTTCATGCGCAGGCGGCGCGCGCAGGACACCGCGAAGTCATGGCCATGAGCACCCTCATTGCGTCGCTGCTGGCGCTTGCGCTCGCCTTTGCGGGCATGGCGGCGCTGAGCTTTGCGATGGACCGCCACTTCGAGCAGCTCACGCGCCGGCGCGAGACGCCGCGCCCGCTGCGGGCGCTGCTGCGCGTGCTCGGCAGCCTGTTGATCGCCGCCGCGCTGGCGCCTTGCCTGCTCGCCTGGGGCGCCAGCGTGGGCACGGTCGTGTGGCTGTGTCTGCTGAGCGCGGGCGCGTTGGGCGTGACGGTGTTGCTGTCCTGCCTGCCGCGCCGCGCGCCGGTCAGGCCAGCTTCGCCCCCTCGCTGAGCAGTTGCTCGCGCAGCGCCGGCATCGGCACCCCGCGGACCTCGGCGCTGTGCTTGCCCGCCGCCATCGCCGCGGCCAGCCCGGCCGCATGGCCCACGGCCATCGAGATCGTCATGACGCGGATCGCCGCATGCGCACTGTGCGTGGCCGAGATGCCGCGGCCCACGACCAGCGTGTTGTCGAAGCCCACCGGAATCAGGCTGCGGTAGGGGATCTGGTAGGCGTGGTCGTCGCCGAGGCCTTCGTACTGCAGTGCGCCGCCCACGGCCGGATGGATGTCGATCGGATAGGCGCCGGCCGCGATCGCGTCGGGGAACTGCGTGGGCAACAGCAGTTCCTCGCTCGTCAGGATGTGGTCGCCGACGATGCGCCGGGTTTCGCGCACGCCGACCTGGGTGCCGAAGGCGCGCAGCTGGCCCTGCGCGCAGCCCGGCACGCATTGCCGAAGGTACTGCGCCGCCTTCCAGGCCTGCCTGCGGCCCTCGATCTCCGCGGCGCCCAGCGCCATCGCGTCGGTCGCGTCGATGCCGAGGCGGCTGATGTTGAACCACGCATCGTCGCTGAACGGATCGCGGCTCGCATGCAGCGCGGCGCGCGCGAGGTGGCCTTCTTCGTAGCCGCGCGTGGCGAGGGCGGCCACCTCGTCGCGGGAGAGCGCGTCGAAGCGCGCGAAGTCGATCGGCCCGAAGCGGAACATCATCGTCGCCGGCTGCAGCGCCTCGCCGGCCTCGAGCCCCTGGAACGCGGCGCCCGCGCGCTTCATCGCGTCGATGTCGCCCGACGCATCGACCAGCACCTGGCCCTGCAGCGCGACGACCCCGCTCTTCGTCAGCACGCGCAGGCCATCGACACGCCGCCCGCTCACCGCGACGTCGAGCACGCTGGCATGCAGCAGCGGGCGCACGCCGGCTTCGCGCACCATGTCGTCGAGCACCAGCTTGAGCACTTCGGGCGCGTACTCGACGCGGTCCATGCGGTGGCCCGTCGACATCACGAAAGTCGCATGCGCGCCCGCGCCGCCGTAGCGGTTCAGGCGTTCGACCACTTCGTCGGCCAGCCCTGCGACCACGCGGCGCCCGTTGGCGGTCTGCCAACTGTTGAACTGCGCGACGGCGCCGGCCGTGGCGTTGCCGCCGAGAAAGCCGTAGCGCTCGACCAGCACGACCGACGCGCCCGCGCGCGCCGCCGCCACGGCGGCCATCGCACCGGCCACGCCGCCGCCGCAGACGATCACCTGTGCATCGAGGCTGGCGGCGATGCGGTAGCCGATGGGCGCGGCGTCCATCATCACGGCGCCACCTTGATGCCGCGCGCCTGGATCACCTTCTGCCAGCGCGCCGCCTCGTC
>CAMLCW010000107.1 GCA_946478645.1 uncultured Variovorax sp. | reverse complement strand
AGCGGTTCGAGCTGCATGAGCGCGACGAGTTCGTCGACGAGGCGGGCGGCGGTGGCTGGGTCGGGGGTCATTGGCGTGCAAGGGACTGGGGAGCCGTTGACGATAGCAAACATGCGGGGGTGGGGGTGTCGCGCAGGGACACGGACTTCCGGACGCAGAGGTCGCAAAGGTTTCGCAGAAGACGCAGAAGAACAGCCGAAAAGAGATGATGGCGCCGCGGCTTGCGGGATGCAGCGCCCAGTGCCGATCCTCAAGACACGCGGCGCTCCCGTCCTCGTGGCCCCCTTTGGAAATTCTTTTGCGCCCTCTGCGAAACCTCTGCGCCCTCTGCGTCCGGAAGTCCGCCCCCGCTCCCGCTCCTCAGCGGTCCAGGTCCGCCCCGTCCGCCGCCAGCGTCTTCTGCAGCGCCGGCACATCGACCTCGGCGAAGCGCCCGCTGCCGAGCGCCGCGGCCGCCGTGCCCGCAGCCTGGCCCATGACGAAGCAGCCGCCGCTGGCACGCGCGGCCGATTGGCCCTCGTGCGTCATCGCGGCGCAGCGGCCCGCGACCAGCAGGTTGTCGACCGTGCGCGGCACCAGCATGCGCCACGGCAGCTGGTTGTAGGTGCGGTTCTCGTCGCGCGGGAAGGCCCACTCGATGCGGCCGTCGGCATGCATCTCCATCGGCCAGGCGTTGATGCCGATGCTGTCGTCGAAGCGCGCCGACGACAGGATGTCCTCGCCCGTGAGCGCATAGAGGCCCTCGATGCGGCGGGTTTCGCGGATGCCGACCTGCGGCGCGATCTCGACGATGGCCGATTGCGCAAAGCCCGGCACCTCGGCCTTCATGAAGCGGAAGTACTCGGCGATCTGGCGTCGGCCTTCGAGTTCGCCCTCGGTGAGCTCGCGCGCGTCGACGCCGTTCATCGCCCGGCCCGCGGCATTGCGGATCTGCGTGACGTTGGCGCGCCATTCGCGCGGATCGATGTTGGGCCGCAGGATCGCGCCCTCACGCGGAAAGCGATAGGTGCCGGGCTTCTGCGCCTGCACGCGCGCCATCAGGTCGTTGATGGCCTTGAACTCGCCCACGGCCTCGAGTGCCGGCTTCGCCTCGACCTGGCCGACGCGGAACATGGTGGTCGGGAACAGGCCGCTGCCATGGCCGTCGCCAACTTCGAACGGCACGCCCGCGAAGGCCGCCACGTCGGCGTCGCCGCTCGCGTCGATGAAGGCGTTGGCGCGGATCGCCTGGCGGCCCGACTTGGTCTCGACCACGAGCGCCGCGATGCGGTCGCCCTCGCGCACCACCGCCGCGGCCCAGGCATGGAACAGCAGGTTCACGCCGGCACCGAGCAGCAGCTGGTCGGCGGCGATCTTGTAGGCCGAGGTGTCGTAGGAGCGCACGCGGATGCGGCCCTGCATGCCGTCCTGCGGCTTGTTGAGGCCGCCCAGCGCGTCGATGCGCGCGAGCAGATCGTCGGCCACGCCGCGCACCAGCAGCGTCATCTCGCCGCCGCGCTTGCCGTACAGCCCCGCGAAGTTGGTCACGCCGCCCGCGGTGCCCATGCCGCCGAGGAAGCCGTAGCGCTCCACCAGCAGCGTGTTCGCGCCGTGGCGCGCCGCGCTGACGGCGGCGGCAATGCCCGCCGGGCCGCCGCCGACCACCACCACGTCGTAGTCGCCGAAAACCGGCAGCGCACGTGCCGGTTCATGCAGTACCGAAGTCATTCAAATGGTTCCATGGATATCGATTCGGGAAACACCGCGGAACCGGCTTTGCCGGGCCGCCGGTGTTGCCCCCTCGAGGGGGGAGTCGAGCTACACGAAGTGAGCGAGGGACGGGGGTGGGTCTGGCCTATTGCAGCTTGATGCCGCGCGTCGAGATGATCTTGGTCATGATCGCGGCCTCTTCCTTCACGCGCAGGCGCATGCCGTCGGGCGAGGTGCCCACGGCCTGCCAGCCCTGCTCGAAGAGCCTGCGGCGCACGTCGGGGTCCTTCATGACGACGGCGAGTTCGCGGCTGATGCGCGACTGCGCGGCCTGCGACAGGTTGGCCGGGCCGAGCAGCGCCACCCACACCTCGAGGTTGAAATCCTTCACGCCGGCATCGGCGAGCGGCGCCAGTTCGGGCACCAGCGCGCTGCGGCCGCCGGTCAGGCCGATGGCCTTGAGCTTGCCGGCGCGCACTTGCGGCATCGCCACGCCCGGCGGAATCAGGCCCATCTGGACCTGGCCGCCGAGCATCGCGGTGACGACCTGCGGGTTGCCCTGGTAGGGCACGTGCTCGGGGTTGAACCCGGCGACGCGGCTCTTGAGCAGTTCCATGCCGAGGTGCCCGACCGAGCCCACGCCCACCGAGCCGTAGTTCCACTTGTCGCCGCCCTTGCGCGCCGCATCGAAGAAGGCCGCGCCCGAGGGCAGGTCGTTCGGTGCCACCAGCACCAGCGGCGCGGTCGCGATCAGCGAGAGGTAGGTGAAGTCCTTGACCGGGTCGTACGGCAGCTTCGGATAGAGCATCTTCGACGAGGTCAGGTTGCCGTTGATGACGATGCCGATCGTGTGGTCGTCGGTCGCCTTGGCCACCTGGTCAGCCGAAATGTTGCCCGACGCGCCGGGCTTGTTGTCGACTACCACCGGCTGGCCGAGCGCCTTCGACAGCGGCTCGGCGATGGTGCGTGCGGCGATGTCGGGCGTGGAGCCGCCCGGGAAGCCCACCATCAGGCGGATGGGCCGGGTCGGCCAGGCGGCATCTTGTGCGCTGGCTGCGAGGGGCAGCGCCGCGGCGGCGGCCAGGCCGCAGGCGATCAGGAGGGCTCTCTTGGTGGCTTGCATGGGGGTGATGTTCGAAGTGTGAAAAAACGTAATGATGACAGCCGAACGTGTTCGTTCTGCGAACAGCTGCGGCTATTCGAGGCTGATGTTGCCGCGGCGCACCAGCTCGCCATAGACCTTGGACTTGGCCTCGGCGTTGCGCTCGATCTCCTCAGGCGACCAGGCCAGCGGCTCGAAAGCGAAGGTGTCGAAGCGCGCACGGATCTCGGGGTCGGCGATGACTTTGGCGACGTCGGCGTTGATCTTCGCCTTCACGGCCGCGGGCACGCCCTTGGGCGCGAGCAGCGAGACGAAGGAGTTCACCTCCAGCGACGCGGGACCGCCGGACTCGGCCATGGTCGGCACGTCGGGCAGTTGCGGAATACGCTTGGGTGCCGCCACCGCGATGTAGCGCAGCTTGCCGGCCTTGTAGATGCCCTGGCTCGACGGAATGCTCGCGAAGGCCCACGGCACTTCGCCGGTGCCCACGTTCGAGTAGAGCTGCGAGACCTCACGGTACGGCGCATGGCGCATGCGGATGCCGGTGAGCGCCTCGAGCTGCTGCGCGCCGAGATGGCCGGGGCTGCCGACGCCCCACGAGCCGTAGACGATGGCGTCGGGCGCGGCCTTGGCGGCGGCGATCAGGTCGCCCATGGTCTTCCATTTCGAGTCGCTGCCCACGGCCACGAAGAACGGCGTGCGAAACAGCGAGGCGACCGGATCGAAGTGCTGCAAGGTGACGAAGTTGCGCGACTTGTACAGGTGCGGCAGCGCGGCCACGTGCTCGCTGTCGAGCTGCAGCAGCGTGTAGCCGTCGGGTGCGGCGCGGCGCGCCTGGTCGATCGCGATGAAGCCGCCGCCGCCGGGCCGGTTGTCGACCAGCACGCGCTGGTTCCACAGCCGCGAGAGCTTGTCGGACACCAGCCGCAGCACCGCATCGGGGCCGCTGCCGGCCGCGAACGGCGTGACCAGCGTCACCGGCTTGGCCGGGAAGTCGCCGGCGGCCTGCGCCAGGGCGCCGGTGGCGGTACCGAGCGCGAGCACGGTGGCGAGCAAGGTGCGCGAAAAGTGGTTCATGGTTTTTGTCTCCTGGGCCTTGAGGCCTCGAATGGTCGTGATGGAAGAAACCCTTGTCAGAAGGACGGCGCCGCGGTGGCGGCCGCGTCGTCGAGGCAGCGCTCGGGCCGCCAGGCGTAGAGCCACTCGACCGCATCGTAGAAGCGTTCGGGTGTGCGGCCGGCCCAGAGGCTGTTGCGCACCAGCCGCTCCACGCCCTTGGCATGGTAGAGCCGGCCCATCTCGCGCACCGACAGCACCACGCGCGCGGTGCGTGCGATGCGCGCCGCTTCATAGCGCCTGAATGCGGCGGGCATGTCGAAGCCGCAGGCTTTCACGGCCTCGCCGAGCGTCACCGCATCTTCGAGCGCCATGCAGGCGCCCTGCGCGAGGTACTGCATCATCGGATGCGCCGCATCGCCGAGCAGCGTGGCCGGGCCGTCGCTCCAGCGCGCCACCGGATCGCGGTCGGCCGTGCTCCAGCGGCGCCATGAGGTCGGCCGGTCGAGCAGTTGGCGCGGCCGCGCATGCACGCCCTCGAAGTACGAGAGCACCTCTTCCTTGCTGCCGTCGGTCACGCCCCACTCTTCCTCATCGCGGCTGTGGAAAGTGACGACCAGGTTGTACTGCTCGCCATGGCGCAGCGGGTAGTGCACGAGGTGGCAGTCGGGCCCGGCCCACACCACGGGCGCGTTCCAGCGCAGGTCGGCCGGCATGTCGGCCACCGGCACCACGGCGCGGTACACCACATGGCCCGAGACGCGCGGCGCGTCGCCCACGATCTGCGCACGCACCACCGACTTCACGCCGTCGCAGCCGACGATCGCGTCGGCCTGGAAGCGCCGGCCGTCGCGCGTGACCGCCGTCACGCCGCGCGCGCCGCTGTCGATGGCTTCGACCTGCGCCGAGGTGTGGAAGCGGATCAGCGGATGGCGTTTCACCGCCTCGTGGATCGCGCCGTGCAGGTCGGCCCGGTGGCTCACCGCGTACGGATTGCCGAAGCGCGCGCGGAACGCCTCGCCCACGGGCACCGAGGCGACTTCGCCGCAATCGACGGCGTCCATCATCACGAGGCGGTCGGTGAACACCGAGCCGCGCCGCACCGCCTCGCCCACGCCGAGCGCGTCGAGCGCCGCGAAGGCATTCGGGCCGAGCTGGAGGCCGGCGCCGATCTCGCCGATGGTGGCGCTCTGCTCGAGCAGGTCGATCGACACGCCGAGCCGCGCGAGCGCCAGCGCCGCGGCCATGCCGCCGATGCCGCCGCCGACCAGCAGTACGGTGGGAGGATTCTTCGATGCGGTCATGGAAGCTCAGTCGATGCGCACGGTGAGCGAAGGCAGGCGGTCGATGCGCACCGTGATCGTCTGACCGGCCTTCACCGCGCCCACGCCTTCGGGCGTGCCGGTGAAGATCAGGTCGCCGGGCTGCAGCGTGAAGAGCGTCGACAGGTTGGCGATGACTTCGTTCACCGACCAGATCAGGTGCGTGATGTCGCTCTTCTGGCGCACCTGGCCATCGACCTCGAGCACGATGGCGCCGGCATCGATCTCGCCCACGTCGGCCAGCGTGCGCAGCGGCGCGATCGGCGCGGAGAAGTCGAAGGCCTTGCCGATCTCCCACGGGCGGCCCTGCTCGCGCATCTTCATCTGCAGGTCGCGGCGCGTCATGTCGAGCCCCACGGCGTAGCCATGGATGTGGCGCGCGGCCTGTTCGACCGGAATGTCGCGGCCGGCCTTGCCGATGGCCACGACGAGCTCGGCCTCGTAGTGGTAGTTGCTCGTGAGCGGCGGATAGGGAATGGCGCCCGTTTGGCCTTCGGCCACCGGCACCACCGAGGCGTCGTCGTTGGGCTTGCAGAAGAAGAACGGCGCCTCGCGGTCGGGGTCGAAGCCCATCTCGCGCGCATGCGCCGCGTAGTTGCGGCCCACGCAGTAGACGCGGCGCACGGGAAACTGCTGGTCGGTGCCGGCGATGGGCAGCCCGACGATCGAAGGGGGCGTGAAGACGAATGACATGAGAAGGCTCCTGCCGCACGCGGCGGCCATGGTCGAAACAAGAAACAAAAAAAAGAAGAAAGGCCGGCGGACGTGCTCAGGCGTCGTCGAGGAAGGCTTCGCGCAGCACGCCCATGGCCTGCTGCACCGGTCGGTCGGAGAAGCTGAACAGCACCACGTCCTCGCCGGGCGCCAACAGGCGCAGCGGCGCCCACGAGGGCACGACGAAGGTGTCGCGCGGCGCGAAGTCGAAGCGCTGGCCCGCGATCTCGGCCGTGCCGCGGCCCTCGACCACGCTGTAGACCGTGCCGTCGGTCATGCGGTGCGCCTTGCCCGCGAAGCCCTTGGGCAGCAGCTGCAGCTGGGTGCCGATGGTCGGCATCGGCGCACCACCGGTCAGCGGGTTGATGTAGCGCAGCTTGTGGCCGAGCCAGGCGTCGGGCGCTTCCTGCTTCTGCAGCAGGGCCAGCGCCTCGCGGCTGCGGGTGTAGGGATAGTTGAAGATCGGCGAGGTGGGCGAGACATGGTCGTGGCGCACCGGCACCATGTTGTGGCCGAAGCGCGCGAGGCTGTTGCCCTCGGGGCGCGCAACGTGCTGCACCTTGGCATCGTCGTTCTCGGCGAAGCCGGCGTCGAAGAAGCGCAGCATCGGAATGTCGAGGCCGTCGAGCCAGACCACCGGCTCCACCGTGCCGCCGATGCCCTCGTTGCCGTGGTCGTGCCAGGCCCACGACGGCGTGATGATGAAGTCGCCGGGGTACATGGTGGTGCGCTCGCCGCCCACCGTGGTGTAGGCGCCCTTGCCGTCGACGATGAAGCGCAGCGCCGACTGCACGTGGCGGTGCGACGGCGCCACCTCGCCCGGCATGATGAGCTGCAGGCCGGCGTAGATCGACTGCGTGATCGACGAGTTGCCGGGCAGCGCGGGGTTTTCGAGCACGAGCACGCGGCGCACCGCTTCCTCGGCGGTGATGAGATCGGCCGACGCCATCAGCAGCGGCCGGATCTCGTCGTAGCGCCAGAGCGCGGGGACGCACGGCGTGGCGGGCTCGCGCGGCACCAGCGCATGCAGCGACTCCCACAGCGGCGTGAGGTGCAGCGGGCGGATGCGCTCGTAATAGGCGCGGCGCTCGGCGGCGTTGGCGGGGGCCGGGGCGGCGGGCTTGCTGGCAGTGGGGTTCATTCGTGGTCTCCGGCGGCGTGCGGCCGTGGCTCCTTGGGCAGGGGACGATCTTGCGCCGGCACCACTATTGGCGCAACCGGGCTCGGGCGATAGGCTCGATCGCGTTTTTCGATAATGCTCGCTTCTTTCTTACAAAACGCAGGAGTGGCGCGACATGGCCCAGCTCGATCTCGAATGGCTGCTGGTGTTCGACGAGGTCTACAAGACCGCCAACGTGTCGAGCGCCGCCGAGCGGCTCGGCCTCTCGCAGTCCGCCGCCAGCACCGCACTCGGGCGACTGCGCACGCACTTCGGCGACCGGCTGTTCGTGCGCACCTCGCGCGGCATGGAGCCCACGCCCTATGCGCGGCAGATCCAGCCGCTGGTGCTCGACATCCTCGACCGGCTGAACCGCGCCAAGGGCGGGCGCGCCAGCTTCGACCCGGCCACCGCGCAGCGCAGCTTCCGCATCTGCATGACCGACATCAGCGAAGTGGTGCTGCTGCCGGCGCTGCTCGACCACCTGCGGCAGGCCGCGCCCGGCGTGCGCATCGAGACCGAGATCATCTCGACCGAGAGCGCGCGCCGGCTCGAGGACGGCGCGGTCGACCTGGCGGTGGGCTTCATGCCGCAGCTCGACGCGGGCTTCTACCAGCAGACGCTCTTCATGCAGAACTTCGTCTGCCTCGCGGCGCGCGACCATCCGCGCATCGGCGCGCGGCTCACGCAGAAGCGCTTCGAGACCGAGGCGCATGCGGTGGTGGCCTCGTCCGGCACCGGCCATGCCATCGTCGACAAGACCATCGCGCGGCTCGGCCTCAGGCGCCACGTGGTAGCCAGCCTGTCGAGCTTCCTGAGCGTGGCGCGCATCGTGGCGCAGACCGAGCTGATCGTGATCGTGCCGGCGATCCTCGGCAAGGTGCTCGCGACGCAGGAACCGGTCAAGCTGCTGGAGCCGCCGTTCGAGCTGCCCGCCTACGCGGTCAAGCAGCACTGGCACGAGCGCTTCCATGCCGACGCCGGCAACGCCTGGCTGCGGCGCACGCTGGCGGAACTGTTCGGGCGCGGCTGAACGCGCCTGCCGGGCCGACCGGCGGTGCATTGCGGCGCCGGGCGCCTCGCATAATTGCGCTCCCAAGATTTAACAGTTGCAAAAGGCCGCGCATGTCCTCCATCACCCTGCGGTTCCTGGCCGAGCCCAGCACCGTCAACTTCGGCGGCAAGGTCCATGGCGGCACCGTCATGAAATGGATCGACGAAGCCGGCTACGCCTGCGCCACCAGCTGGGCCAAGCGCTACTGCGTGACGGCGTTCATCGGCAGCATCCGCTTTCACCATCCGATCATGATCGGCGACCTGGTGGAGGTCGAGGCGCGGCTGGCCTACACCGGCAAGACCAGCATGAACATCTCGGTCGAGGTGCGCAGCGGCGACATGAAGGGCGGCTCGATGGACAAGACCACCGAATGCCTGATCGTCTTCGTCTCGGTCGATTCGCACGGCCGGCCCCTGCCGGTGCAGCCCTACATGCCGCAGACCCCGGGCGAGATGGCGCTGGCCGAGCGCGCGAAGACCCACCTGGATGCGAGCCGCGCCGCTGGCTAAACGACCCACCCCCGAAGCGGCTCACTGCGTGTAGCCGCCTCCCCCTCAAGGGGGCAACACCAGAGGCCCGGCAGAGCCGGTTCCTCGGTGTTCCCCGGAAAATCATAGGCGCGTCGCTCTAATGCGAGTCGACGGTTGCAGCTAGAGTAGCCCGACCTTTGCTTTCACAGGAACACGCCATGGCGACCCAGGACGACGACGAACAGGGCGGCAAGAACGCCGACCGCATCAAGGATTCCGCGCAGCAGATCTGGCTCGCGGGGCTCGGCGCCTTCGCGAAGATGCAGCAGGAAGGCAGCAAGGCTTTCGAGGCGCTGGTGAAGGATGGCGCCGGCATGCAGAAGAAGACGCAGCAGGCCGCCGAGGAAACGCTCGCGCAGGCGCAGGCGCGCATGGCGGGCTTCGCCAACGAGTTCGGCACCAAGGCCGCGGGCCAGTGGGGCAAGCTCGAGAACATCTTCGAAGAGCGCGTGGGGCGCGCCCTCGAGAAGATGGGCTATCCCTCCCCCGCCGAATACGCCGCGCTGCAGGCGCGCGTCGCGGCGCTCGAGGCCGAGCTGCAGCGCGCGGGCAAGGCCGCCGCACCGGCGCGCGGCGCGAGCCGCAAGACCGCGGGCCGCAGCGCCGCCCCCGCGGCCACGGCCGCCAAGAAGACCGTGCGGCGCGGCACTGGCAAGGCAGCCTGACCGTCCGCGTCGCTTCCCTCTTTTTTTGCGGCGGCGCACAAAAAGCCGCGCTGCCGCGAACAAGGCCTTGCAGCCTCATGCTGCAGCGCACATGCGCTAGAGTGTTCCCAAGAGACAAACCAGGGGACCGACATGGCCAAGAAGGCGCCACGCCGAACCGCGCAACGCATCCTCGAAGCCGCACTCGCGCTATTCAACCGTTTCGGCGAGCCGAACGTCTCCACCACGCTCGTGGCGGGCGAACTGAACATCAGCCCGGGCAATCTCTACTACCACTACCCCGCCAAGGAAGAGCTGATCAATCGGCTCTACGAAGGCTATGAAACCGAGCTCAACGAGCTGCTGCATGCGAGCGAAGGCGTGCACGACGTGGAGGACGCCTGGTTCTTCATGCACAGCCTGTTCGAGCTGATCTGGCGCTACCGCTTCCTCTACCGCGACCTCAACGACCTGCTGAGCAAGAACCGGCACCTCGAGACGCAGTTCCAGCTCGTGCTCAAGAACAAGGTGCGCGCGATCCGCGCGCTGGTCGAGGGGCTCGGGCGGGCCGGCCATCTCGACATCGAGCCCGACGAGATCGACACGCTGGCGCAGAGCATGGTGGTGGTGCTGACCTACTGGCTCAGCTACGAATACGTGCGCAATCCGCGCGAGGCGCTCGAGCCGAGCCACGCGCAGGGTGCGCTGATGCGCGGCGCGCAGCACGCGCTGCACCTGCTCGCCCCCTACCTCGGACGCGAACAGCGGCGGCATTTGCTGACACTGAGCCACGCCTACGAGGGCGAAGATCGGGACGAGAGCGCCGCCGCCGCCGCGCGGCCCTCGGCAACCACTGCCCGCGTGGCGGCCTAGCGAGTCAAAGCCATGCCCGACTTCAAGCCACTTTCGCTGATGTCCGCCGGTCCGGTCGCCGCGACGGCGGAACCCTGGACACCGCTGCCGTACACCGACGTGCCGCGCTACGACGGCCACACCCTGCACATGCACTGGCCTCGGCTGCATGCCGGCCATCCGCTGCCGCCGCCCGCCCCGGGCGACCCGCTGGCCGAGGGCTGGGCGCTGTACCACAGCGGCCAGTTCGAACTGGCCGCCGCCTTCGGCCTGGCGCACGGCGCCGACGGACTGCTGCTCGCCAACCAGGCTACGGCCGTCTACGCCAACTACCTGGAGCCGCGCGAATCGGTGCGGCTCGCGATGTTCCGCCAGGTGATCGAGCGCGCCGGCGCGCAGGCCCAGGCCGAACCCGACAACTGCCATGCGCTCTACTGGCAGTCGTATGCGCTGGGCCGCTACAGCCAGGGCATCAGCGTGGCGCGTGCGCTGGCGCAGGGGCTCGGCAGCAAGCTCAAGCATGCGCTCGAGCGCGTGATCGAACTGGAGCCGGCCCATGCCGATGCGCACGTGGCGCTCGCGGCCTTCCATGCCGAGGTGATCGACAAGGTCGGTGCGCTGGTGGGCCGCATGACCTACGGCGTGCGCGCCGAGACCGCGGTCGAGCTGTTCGAGCGCGGGCTCGAACTGCATCCGCAGGCGCCCGGCGCGCTCATGGAATACGGCCGCGCGCTGCTCATGCTGCACGGCGACGCCCGCATGGGCGAGGCCACGCGGCTGTACGAGAAGGCCGCGGCCATGACGCCGGCCGATGCCAAGGAACGCCTCGACGTCGAACTCGCCCGCGCCGGTCTGTCCGAATAGGACGCCCCCCGAAGCGCCTGCGGCGCCTCCCCCCACTGGGGGGCGCACCCAGCGGCCTGGCAAAGCCAGTTCCGCGGGTGCACTGGCATGGCCTGCTCCGCGGCCTCTTGACCGGTACCAGGTGGTACCACGGCCTAAGATGTGCAACCCCGAACCTTATTTTGAATCGACCACCATGTCCGACGACCTCAACGCCCGATTCGAAGCCGCCCAGGCCAACTCCAAGCTGCTCGCCGAGCGCCCTGACAACCCGACCTTGCTCAAGATCTACGGCCTGTTCAAGCAGGCGACCGAGGGCGACAACACCGCCAAGAAGCCGAGCTTCAGCGACATCGTCGCGCGCGCCAAGTGGGACGCCTGGACCGCGAACAAGGGCACGGCCAGCGACGAGGCCAAGCAGAAGTACATCGACCTGATCGAGTCCTTGCGCGGCTGACGGCCGCGCCTTTCAGCCCACGATCCCGCGCGCGTGCAGCGCGGCGATCTGCTCGGCGCTGAGGCCGATTTCCTGCAGCACCGCGTCGGTGTCGGCACCGAGCGCCGGTGCGTTGCGCCGGTGGCCGGCCGGCGTGAGCGAGAGCTTGGGCACGAAGCCGGGCACCGCGAGCGCGCTGCCGTCGGCCATGCGCAGCTGCTGGAGCATGCCGCGCGCCGCATAGTGCGGATCGGCCGCGATGTCGGCGATGGTGTAGATGCGCCCGGCGGGCACATGGGCCGCCTCGAGCGCCGCGAGCACCTCGTCGACCGTCCGCGCCGCGGCCCACTCGCCGATCGCGGCATCGAGCATCTCGACCTGCGCGACCCGGCCCGCGTTGTTTGCCAGCGCGGGGTCTGCCGCGAGGTCGGGCCGGCCGATGCAGCCCATGAGGCGACGGAAGATGCTGTCGCCATTGCCCGCCACGATCGCGTAGCCGCCGTCGCCGCAGCGGTAGGCGTTGGTCGGCGCAATGCCCGGCAGCGCGCTGCCGGCCGCCTCGCGCACCGCGCCAAAGGCGCTGTACTCGGGCAGCAGGCTCTCCATGCAGTTGAAGACGGCCTCGTAGAGCGCCACGTCGACCACCTGCCCGCGGCCTTTCGGATGCGCCGCGCTCACGGTCGCATGGCGGTGCTGCAGCGCCATCAGCACGCCGATCACGCCGTGCAGCGAAGCCAGGGTGTCGCCGATCGACACGCCCACGCGCACCGGCACGCGGGCAGGCTCCCCCGTGAGATGGCGCAGGCCGCCCATGGCCTCGGCCACCACACCGAAGCCGGGCCGGTCGCGGTAGGGCCCGGTCTGGCCGTAGCCGCTGATGCGCAGCATCACGAGCGCGGGGTTGGCGCCCAGCAGCGCGTCGGGGCCGAGCCCCCAGCCCTCCATCGCGCCGGGGCGGAAGTTCTCGACCAGCACGTCGGCCTCGGCGGCGAGCTGCCGCACGATGGCCTGGGCCTCGGGCTGGCGCAGGTCGAGCGCGAGCGAACGCTTGTTGCGCGACTGCACCTGCCACCAGACCGAGGTGCCGTCCTTCAGCAGCCGCCAGGTGCGCAGCGGATCGCCCGCGCCGGGCGGCTCGATCTTGATCACGTCGGCGCCGAAGTCGGCCAGCGTGCGCGCCGCGAACGGCCCGGCGATCAGCTGGCCGAGCTCGACGACCTTGAGGCCGGCCAGCGGGCCCGCGGCCGGCGACGAAGAAGATTCGGGAATAGAAGCAGTGCTGGTCATTTCAGTTCTCTCTCGGCGTGCCCTCCGCCCGTATCGCACGAGCACCCACAGCCCAAAGCCCAGAGCACCCGTGGAACGGGCTCCGCCCGGCCACTGGGTGCGCCCCCCAGTGGGGGGAGGCGGCTACACGAAGTGAGCCGCTTCGGGGGGCGTCCTACCCCCCAAGAGCGCGTCGAGCTTGCCCGCGATCTTCTGCTCGATCTGCTGGCTGAAGCTGCTGAACAGGAAGCCCAGGGTGGCCTCGAGCCGCAGGCTGTCGGCCGTGACCTCGACCTTGCCGTCGATGCCGGCGCGGCTGAACTCGGCGACGTCGCAGGCCTCGCCCTCGGTGTAGCTGCATGCCAGGCCGTACTCCTGCTCGACCTGCCGGATCCACCGGCGCGCGACCTTGCGGGCCCCCGCGATGCCGAGGGCGTGCTTTCTTTCGATTTCAATGTCAGGCACCGTGCCGATCTCCGTGGTTGTGCTTTTTGTCGTCTCGTGTCTGCTGCACGCCGCTCGCGGCCTGCAGCGCCTGGCGGCGCGCGGCGTCGGTGGGCAGCGCGGCAATGCGGCGGACCTCCTGGTAGAAGCGCGGCCATTGCCGGCCCTGGCGCTCGAACAGCGCCTCGAAGGCCGGCACCAGGTCGTCGTAGGCGCCCTGCGCCGCAAAGGCCGCGTTGTTGGCGCGCGCCACCCAGCCATCGTAGGCGCCCTGGCGTGGGCCCTGCCAGCCGGCGCGCAATTGCGCATAGCGC
>CAMLCW010000106.1 GCA_946478645.1 uncultured Variovorax sp. | reverse complement strand
CGCGCTCTCCGGCGCAAGCTCCCGCGCCTCCACGTCGATGACGTCGGCATGGCCTTGCGGCACCCGCGTGGCGGCCGCGTTGCGCAGTGCGTGTTGGATCGCGGCGGTGGCTTCCGCCAGCCGGCCCCCGCGCGTGAGTTGGGCGGCACTGCGCATGAGGCTGTTGAGATCGGGGTTCATTGGCAAGAATTGAGTCCGTTGTTGTTGCCGTGCGTCGTCATCGGATGCGGCCCGCGAGTACGGCCTTGACGGCCGGCGTCGCGTGGAGGGCACCGAGGACGGTAAGGGAATCGATGGTGGCGGCCGCAAGCTCGGGGCTCACGTCGGGTGCGATCACGGCCAGCCCGAGCACACGAATCTGCAGCGTCTCGCCCGCGGCGCGCACCGCCTCCAGTTCGGCGGCCGAGAAGCTCTGCAGCCCGAGCACCAGCGTCTTGCGCGAGACGGCCTGCCGCAATGCATCGGCGTGCGTCGCCAGGTGCGTGCGGATGGCGGTGCGGATGAAGTCAGTCCGGTTCGAATAGAAGCCCTCGGCCACGAGCAGGTCGATGTGGCCCAGGTCGACGAAGCCGAGGTTGATCGTGATCTTCTCGGATTCGGGCGCCTTGGCAGGGGCAGGCAGAGGGGAGCGGATCGCAGACATGGGTCACTATACCATCCATATGGATGGTGCGAGGATGGATTTTTTAGGCTGGCGCTCTGGTGCACCGCGCTACCGCGCAGTTGCCCTGCGGTGCCAGGCGCAGCCGCTCATCGCACCCGCGACAGTGCGCCCGGAGCGGAAGCGGTGCTCGCGCAAGCGCGCGGCTGCGGTAGCAGCGGCGGGAGCCTCCGCTGTACGGCCTTCCGTCCCGGCAGAGCCGGCGCTCGGGGCGCGAGCCTGTCCGCGGCGCATGTCGGACGCAGGCCCGTGAGGCACGCCGAAACAGCCTGGCGGCGCAGGAGGCCGCTCAGAACGCAGGCTGCAGCGCCCGGAGCAGCACCAGATGAGCGGGGTAGAAGATGTAGAAGAGCCAGCGACACCGCGCGACCGGCACCTCGATCCTTGCCGCTGCCCAGAGCAAGGGCAACGCCGCGAGCGCCGCCAGGTTCCGGTTCACGATCCAGAGCGCGCCCAGCGCGAGCGCCCAGAGCGCGAGGCGTCCCGCCGTTGGTCGGCGGCAGTAGCCCCAGGCGCCGAGGCAGGCGAGCACACCGAACCACCAGAACTCCACCATCGGGCCTGCCACCGCGAAGGCAAGCACCGCCAGCGTGTACCGCCGCCGCTCGGCCAGCCAGACGATGCCCACCGAGAGCAGGAGCATCCACAGCACGTTCAGCGGCCACCAACCCGCCAGCGCCGCATGCGCCGGCGTCGCCAGCAGGCCGAAGCCGAACAGCCGGGCCATGATCCGTCGATGCACGCCGGCGGCCAGCGCGCGGGGTCGCGCCAGGTTGTGCATGAGGACGAAGCCGAACACCGGCATCGCAAGGCGCCCGAGGTCGTACAGGATCGCGCAGGCGCCATCGAACAGGAACCGGTTGGCGTGGTCGAGCACCATCAGTCCCGCGGCGAGCCACTTCAACGCCTCGAGGCTGCCGTCTGCAACGAGCGGCCTTCCGACCGGCGCGCAGGCGGTGGAGGCGGTCGCGTCCAAGGCTGCGGGGCGATGCCGCCGTTGCTGCGCGCGACGGCCTTCAGCCACGCGCGGGGGCCTCATCGCGGACCGCGGGTCCGCCGCGCGCCCGGGACCGGGCGGGGTGGCCATGTGTGCGCGCCCCGGGCAGCCGCAGGCGATCCCCGCGTTCGATCGCATGGACCAGTCTCGTGCGGATCGCCTCGACGATCCGCGCCTGGTCGTCCTCGCGCGGTGTGAGGGCGCGCGCGAACTGCGCGGCGAGCCGCAGTCCGGCGAATGCCACGGCCAGTTCCGGCTCCCTCTCGAGGGCAGACGCCGCCGGCATCTGGCCGTCACGCACGATCTCGGCCATGTGCCGCAATGCTTCGACATACCGCGGCTTCTCCACGGTCCAGATGGTGCGCGAAGCCCGCAACCGCTGCTCACCGGCGTGTTCGCCCGCATCATTGCGCCTCGTCTTGCGCAGCCTCACGGGCTGCGCGCCTCGCGGCCAGACCACCACCTCGTCGCCGACCTGCGCGCGGGAGCGCGATTCGGCGATGGCGCGCTCGAGGTCCGCGCCCCAGACCGTCCGCTCTCCCGTCTCTGTGCGGATGCGCGCGTAGTACGACAGCCCCTGTGCAGGATCGAAGCGGTAGGGCGCCGCGGCCTGCGCCAGCAGCACCCCGGCGAGCGGCGAACGCAGGTCGCCACGCACCGCCTGCGGCGGCGCCGCCGCCACACCGGGTTGCGGCGCGGCGTGCGGCCGCCGGGATGGGGATGGCGGCTCGACGGCAGGACCGCGCGCGAGCGCGGGGCGGATCGCCTCGCGGTCCTGCCGGTCGGGTTCATGGCCGCGAACTTCAAGCCCTTGCAGCGTCGCTTCGCGCCAGAGCTGCCGGCGGAACGCTGGGGCGCCCGTCACCTCCACCGCCTGCCAGCCGCGCGCCCGCATGATCGCGACGATGGCGTGCAGGACCTCGAGATCGTGAGACACCACCCGCAGCCGCGTGCCCGCGTCCTCGAAGGCCAGCGTGCGATCGGGAAAGGAGTACCGGTCGCCCGTGCGCAGGAAGCGCCTCGCCACCGCATCGGGCACGATCCGGTTCGCCGCGCGTTCGGGGTGCGGCGGCACCTCGCGCACGGCGTCGCCACCGGCGCCAGGATCCTGGTCATCACTTGCAGAGCGCATGGTCTTCTCCGTAGCCGGCTCAATCCAGCATCCGTGACAGGAAGTGGGCCGCCGCCGCCTGGATCTCGACCTCGCTCATCGGGCTGCGCGGGATCTCCACGTCTCCGAAATCGAGCGAGAACGCGTCGAGTCCGAGCGCGCCGGCCCGCGGTTCGAGCGGCACGCCCGAGGTACCGGCCGCAACAGCCGTACGGGGGGCCGGCGCAGGCAGGGGGCAGGACCCCGCGCCCGCGGGATGGCTGCGGGCCTGCGCGATCTCGAGGCGGGGCACCTGCGGCGGCGGCCGCTCGCGCCGTGCGAAGTGCCGGTCGCGGAAGTAGCAGATACGCTGCGCGAGCACCGGCCGCAGCCCCTCGTGGAAGAGGATCATGCGCTCGGGCCCGAGCGTCTTGACTTCCTGCGCGAGCAGCAGCCGGCGCGGCTGCTCGCTGATGTTCACGGTCGGCGAGCGACCCGCGTCGCCCCACATCGGCCGGCTGATGCTCTTCTGCCGCACCGTGAGGGTACCGAGCTCGCGCGAAACCGCCTCCGCATCCTCGAACTCTTTCGGCGGAAACACGACGCGCGCAGCGAGCATCTTGCGGATCGACTTGGCCCCCTCGACGCCGTATTTCTCGATCAACTGCGAATTCGACTGCACGATGATCACCGTGCGCACGTTGTAGCCCGGCAGGAACGCGGTCGACTCCGCGATCACGGGAATGCGCCCGAGCGCAGGAAACTCATCGAGCATCAGCAGCAGCTGGTGGCGCAGCGCCGGGTTTTGCTCGGGCAGCTCGCGCGTCTGCAGACCGATCGCCTGCTGGAAGAAGAGGTTCAGCAGCGGCTGCAACCGCGCGATGTTGTCGGGATTGATCTGCACGTAGATCGAGATCGGGCGCCTGCGCAGCGCGCGCAGGTCGAAGTCGTTCGCCGATGTCGCCGCGTCGATCATCGGATTGAGCCAGAGGTCGAGCCGGCTCGTGAACGTCTTGCGGATGCTCGAAGCCGTGGTGGGCGCAAGGTCGATCACGTCGTAGAGGCTGCGCACCGTCTCCTGCGACAGCGGGTAGCCCGCGCGCTCGCAGGCGTCGATCACGCGCTTCCAGTGCTTCTGGAAGCCCTCGTCGTCGCTCGCCATCCCCTGGCGCAGCACCTCGCCGAGCGTGCGCGTCGCCCCCTGCGTCTCGAACAGGTAGAGTGCGATGCCGAGGAACAGGGAACGCGCCGACGAGGTCCAGAACGGATCGCCCGCTGTGGGGTCCGGGAAAAGCATGCTGCCAATGCGCTGCAAGTCGTCGATGCAGCGGTACGGCATGTTCGAGACATAGCCGAGGGGATTCCAGCGCGCCGAACATTCGCGCTCGGACAGCGGATCGAACAGATGGACCTCCTGACCATGGGTCTGGCGGTAGCCGGCCGTGCGCAGGAAGTTCTCGCCCTTGATGTCGCTCACGATCGTCGAGCCGGGCCAGTTCAGCAGGTTCGGTATCACCAGGCCGACGCCCTTGCCGCTGCGCGGCGGCGCCTCGAGCGCCACGCCCTGCTGGCCCGGCAGCATCAGGTAACGCCGGCCCAGGCGCCCGAGGATGATCCCGTGCTCGCCCAGCAAACCGGCGCGCTCGATCTCGCGTCGCTGGGCGAACCGGGCTTCTCCGTGCAGCGCACGGGGTCTCGGCAGCATCGCGAAGCCCGCGAGTCCGAGCACCAGCGCCTCGCTGCCGACGAACGCGATGACCAGGGCGCGGCGGACCTCCTGGCGATCGCCGCCATGCGCCTGCCAGTACCGGTAGAGCGTCAGCGGTGTCGCGTCGCGGGGCGGCAGCTGCATTGCGAGCAGGAAGAAATATCCCGCGAGATGCAGGCCGAGCACTGCCGCGAGCAGCAGCGCCGCGAGCACCTTCGGTACGCTAGCCGTGCCTGTGCCTGGCGCCTGGGTCATGCCAGATCTCCCGCACCACGCGGCGCTGGCGCTCGCGCGCGCACTGCACCACCACGTCCACGCTGAGCTGCGCCAGCTCCACCCCCTCGCGCGTCGACATGCCCTGTCCGGCCTGGCTGCGCCGCATCAACTGCGCAAGGGCGACGAAGGCCATCGCCGCGCTGTCGGCATGCACGCTCGTGATCGAGCCCGGGTGGCCGGTGTTCACCGAGACGAGATAGTCGTAGACCTCCTCGCCGGTGCGCAGCTCGGACACGAAGATCCGGTCCGGCCGCTGGCGCTTGGCGCTCGCGAGCAGCTGGCCGGGCGTGACCGCCGCCTGCCCCTGCGCGCCCTGCGAATAGAAGAGCCGCACATGGTTGGGCTGGTTGCGCAGCGACAGCTCCTTGACGTCCTCGATCGTCACGAGCCGGTCGTCGCGCGGCACCTCGAGGATCAGTGCCTTGCTCACCGTCGTCTTGCCCGAGCCCGTGGCGCCCGACAGGAGGATGTTGCGCCGCAACTGAACCGCGCGGCGCAGGAAGCCCACGAATTCGCGCCTGTCGAGCAGGCCCGCGAGTTCGCTGTCTGCCGCCGACAGGTCCCCGGCCTCGTGCGCACGCGCCGGCAGCGCACGCCGGGCCGCTTCGAACACGCCGAGCGCCTCGAGCTGTTCGAGCGTCCAGAGCACGCCCGACGGCCGGCGGATCGTGATCGAGACCGTGTGCGCCTCGGTTGCCGGGGGGAGCACGATCTGGATGCGCTCGCCGCCGGGCAGCGTGGCCGACAGCAGCGGCTCGTGCGACGAGATGCGCTGTCGCGTGTGGTTCGCGACCAGCTTGGCGACCGAGACGCACCAGTCGAACGTGGCGAACGGCAAGTGCTCGCGGCTCCAGCCCGACGCGCGCTCGACGAACGCGCACCCGGGCTGGTTGATGCAGATCTCGGTCGTGTCCGGATCGTCCAGCCATGGCGCGAGCGGCCCGAGGAAGAGCGCGAGCGAGGAGGGCTCCTCCGGGCGCTGGCTCTCAGCGTCGGGCATCGGTCCGGAGTGCATACACGCTGCGGAAATCCACGTCGCGCGCCACGAGGATCTGGATGCGCTCGCCATGGTTCTTGATCACTGTGGGCGGGATCGACGCCGTGTTGCGCAGCACCTCGGCCATCACGTCGCGGCCGCCCTGCGGATTCAGCACCACGCCGCCGCCGCCGACCTGCGGGGTGCGGCGCTGGCGGGCCGCGGCCGCCTGCACCGCGCCGTCGATCACCGACACCAGGATGGCGGCGCCGAAGCGCTGCCAGAAATGCGTGTCCACGAACCCCGGCAACCCGGTGCGGCCGAGTTCGTCAGTCCCCGGGGAGGCGAGCTGAACCACCACCCCGGCGGGCGTTCGCGCCTCGTTCCAGAGCACGAAGACCCGCCCCTGCCCCTGGCGCGGCTCGCCGCGCTGTTCCCCCACGTACTTGGTGCCGCGCTCGAGCAGCACGACCCGGCCGTCCGCGCCGTAGACGTCGCTCGCCCCCACGCAGGTGATCATGCCGGCGTAGGTCGAATCGATCGCCGTCTCGAGCGTGCAATCGATGAAGGCGCCCTTGGGCAGCAGCAAGCGGCGCGTCGGCAGCATCCGGGCAGCCGCCGCGGGTGTCGGTGTCGGCGCGAGCCGGTCTGCGAGCGTGCCGGCGCCGTCGGCATCGAGCGCGACTGCCGGCCCGTGCGACGAACCGGCTACCGGGGACATGCCGGCCATCGAGAGCGACAGCGGCGGGACTGCGGCGGAGGCGCCGGCAGCGCCAGCGACCGCTGGCGCCGCGGCCGACGCACGGCGCAGCACCGGCGCGCCGAGCCGGCGCTCGAGTGCGAGCTGCTCGGGGCTCTTGGGCGGCGGGCCGCTGGGCGCGGTGCTCGCTGCCGGCACGGCTGGCACGGGCGCCGCTGCGGGCGTGACGGGCACCGGGGGGTCGACGCGCCCGAGCGGGGGCAGCTTCATCTCGCCTGCGGCACGCGCCGCCGCCGCCTTCCGGGCGGATTCCTCGGCATCGCGCGTGCGCGCGAACTGCGTGTTGTAGTACCAGAACAGGAAGCCTGCGCCGAGCAGCACGACGGTGCCGAGCGCCAGCGCCGTGCTGATGCGCGACTGGATCGACCTCTCGCGGTTGACCGACGGAATCGACCGCTCGCCCGCGACGCCGCGGCCATCCGCGTCCGCCGCCGCGCGCCCGTCCCGATCGGACGCGCCGCCGGGCGGACCCAGGATCTCGCCGGTCTCCTGATCCACCGCAACGGTCGGGGCTTCCGCCGCCGGCGCATCGGGACGGCCTCTGCGACGCCTCCAGGTCATGGTCCGTCTCTTTCGGCCGCGGTCGTTGCACGCTCCACCCCGGGCGCATGGGTCTTCGACGGCGACAGCGCGGCGCCCGGGACGAAGGACCGGTTGACGACGCAGCCGGCGAGTTCGCCGCGGCGCAGCACGAAGCGGCGCGCGACGCGATGGACCACCACCTCGTCGTCCTCGACATGGAGATTCAGCAGCGATTCGCTGCCGTCGTCGTTGCGCATGAAGATCGCCGGGAGTTCCGAATGGCGCGGGAAACGCAGCCGTGTCTGCACACCGTCGTCGAAGGCGCCCGCCGGCCTCAGCGACTCGCTGCCGCAGAACCAGTAGTCGGTGTTGCGGCTCCGGGCGGCGGCCGCCGCCCGGAGCCGCACCTCGACCACCAGGCGCTCCCGTGCCGCGGCCCCCGCGCGCGCCGCCTCCGCCGGGGAGCTGAAGCGGGCGGAATACCCCATGCGCTTGGCCGCCGCGCCCGTTGGCGCGCGCGCCGACACCACATAGTCGAAGTGGTACGCACGGCGGTTGGTCAGCACCGTGAGGTTCGTCGATGCGTGCGCCTCCTTCGGCTTGATGAAGAAGTGGTTGCGCTCCGAACCCACGTCGAACGCGCCGTTGTCGCCCGAGCCCAGGTTCACGAACTCCTCGCCCTCTGCCCATTGCAGATGGATCTGGTAGCCGACGTACCCGTGCAAGGTCACGACGTCGCCGGGGTCGTAGGCGACCACCCGCACGCGCGGGTCGACCGGCCCGGCCGGCGGCACGGTGGCGCCGTGTGCGCCTTCATGCCCAGGCCCCGCGAGCAGCGCGCCCGCCACGAGAGAAGCGGCTGCCACCTTCATCGCACGTCCGCCTTCGCCGAAGGCGACGGGCCGGCTGCGACCTCGGGTTCGCGGCGGTATTCGAGGACCCGGAAGCCGAGCGGGTTCAGCGAACGAATCTTGTCGTCCTTCGAAGGCGCGCCGTAGGCGAACTCGATCGTCGAGACCCAGTGGCTCACCTTTTCCTCGCCGGTGCCGCCCGCGCGCGTGTAGCGGCTGAAGCGGACCTGGGCGAGCCGGTCCTTGCCGCTGCCGAGCCGAAGAAAGCTCACCGAGCGCACCTGCACACGCACCGTCGTCCCGTCCCTGAACAGGTTCAGGGGGGACTGCGGGTTGCTCGCATTCCAGAGCGCCGACCACTCCTGGTTGAGGCGCGGCGCGTTCTCGGCCGCGACCAGTTCGTAGTCCGCCTCGGCCGTGCCATAGAAGTAGCGCTCGCGAGAGATCACGTATGTCGACAGCAGGTTGCGCGTGACCACCTCCTCGATGTCGGTGGTTCCCTCGTACGTCGGCACCACGTCCACGATACCGCTGCTGCTGTCCACCCGGATCACGACTGGAACGGGCTGCTTCAGTGGCGTGAGCCCGGCCACCGCTGCAACGGACAGCGTGGCAACCACACAGGCCGCCCCTGCCACGGCCCATGCGAGCCGCGACGCGCGCAGTGCCTGACGGGCGCGGTCCGCCTCCCAGCTTCTTGCCTCGAACAAGTACCGCTCAAGACCCGGGTCGCGGTTCATGGTCCAGCTCCGTCGCGCCCGCAGGCGCGTTGATGGGGGTCAAGGCTCCCTCGCAGTCGGGTGGCTGCGGTGCGCGCGTCCCGCAGCCCAGCAGCAGGCCGAGGCCGAGGAGCACGGCAAGCTGCTTCACGATGACCTCCCTTCAACTGTCGAACCCGCGCCCGGCATCACCTGCGAACGCGGTACGACCGCGCCGCCGCGGCGCAGCCCGGCAACCTGCTGCCAGCCGCCGGCCACGCCGGCGCCCACCCGGCGGCCGGCGAGCCGCCGCAGCGAGTCCCACCGCCCGCCGGGCTGCCCGCGCATGCCGTCGAGCAGGCCGCGGCCGAACTCATGCGTGGACCGCCCCGCGGTGCCCATCCCCCATCGGATGGCACCGCTCACCACACCATAGGTGCTGAGTCCGACGCCGCTCGCCAGCCCCGCCGCGATCGGCATGACCTGCCGCATGACGAGGAAGACCAGCGCTGCGGTCATGCAAACGCGCGTGCTTTCGGCGATGGTGATGCCGCTGCCCGCCGCCGATGCGGCTGCGGCGTATGCCTTGAGAACGGAAAGCAGCAGCGCCGCCGTGAACAGGGTCAGGACGCCGACCAGTGCATAGTTCGCGAGCTGCGCCACCCAGGATTCGAAAAACCGCTTGGTCGCGTCGAAGAACAGCATCGCGATGAAGAGCGGCCCGAGCGCGAGCAGCACTGCGAGTGCGACCTTGGCCAAGGCCAGCATGAAGGCCGTGACCACCACGGCAAGGCCGACGAGCAGGTAGACGAGGAAGCCAGCGCCGTAGTACGCGAAGTCGCCGTCGAGGATGCTGCCCTTGTTGAGCAGGTTCTGCGCCACCATGCTGCCGTCCAGCCATACCTGATCGACGACGCTGACCACGCTCGGCGCCCCGATCACCGCGGCCGCGAGCTGGTCGGGGGCGGTGTAGAACGTGTTCGTGATCACGTCGTTGTAGGCCCAGAGCCGCAGGCCGACGCCGAGCACGAGGGCGATCAGCAGGATCCGCCGGACGCCCTCCCAGACCGGCTCCTGGATGCGGCCCGAAAGGCTCAGGAAGCCCCAGATCATGACGTGGATCGTGGCAAGGGTGACCGCAGCGGGCTCGAGCGCGGCGGCCACGCGTGCGGTGTTGGTGCCGATGTAGTCCGCGACCTGCGCATTGAGCCAGGCGAAGAACTGCGCAAAGAACCCCATGGTCGCTCCCGCTACTTCGCGCCGCCCGGCGGAAGCGGCACAGGCTTCAGATCTCGGATGTCGCCAACCCCCTCCAACCGCCTGCGCGACAACTCATTGACGCGCGCCTCCGAGGGTGGCACTGCGACTGAAGGGACGGGCTCGCTGGCACTCGAACCCCCACTGAATCGGTACTGCAGCGCGACGTAGGCGACGCCGGTCCCCGCGAGGGCAACCACCGCCGCGAGGATCCATGCGGTTTTCGACATCATCTCCGTCCTCCCGGTTCAGTAGAGGACGACCGGAAGCGTTTTCACCGAGCCGATGTCGGCGGCCGCACGTTCCCGCAGCCGTTGGCGGCGCATGGCCTCCTCGGACCGGGCCATCTCGTAGAGGCCCTGCAGTTTCGTCTGCTCGTTCGTGAGCATGGCCTGCTCGGACTGGATGCGGGCCTGGAGGTCCGCTATCGCCTTGGGATCGTGGGCACTGCCGATATGCTGGATCAGTTGCTGGAGTGCCGCGAACCGCTCGCTGGTGTTCTGGTACGCGGCGCGTGTCATCCCGCCGAACATCGCCGTGGCGTGGCGTCCCTGTTCCACGACCTGGCGCATCTCGGGACTCAGCGCCTGCATCTGAGGGTCCGACAGGATGCTGTTGGCCTTCATGATCGCTTCAACCTGGTCCGCGATGCCCGCGTAGCTCCCCGGGGTTCCACTGAGCGCGCTCATCAGCTCGCCGTGGCTCGACGGCAGGTAGTTGCGCGCCGACGCCGGCGTCGCCAGCAGCTGCTCCATGCCGCGAGCCCCGGTCATCGCCTGGTAGGTCTGCGTCAACTGATCCTTCGACTGCTGCAGCTGCTCGTACTGCTTCTGCATGCCCGAGAGCTGCTGCTGCCAGGCCATGAGTTGCTGCGCGAGGCTCGCCACCGCGGCGAAGTCGATCACGGGCATGCCGGCGCGCGTTTGCAGCGGTGCGAGGGCCGCCGCGGCGGCGAGCAAGAAACCGATCAGGGGTATGCGCATGGAGGATCTCCTTTCAACGAGGGCGAGGTCGCAGAGGCGGGGCGGGCCACCGCGGCGCGGAAGTGCGGCAGCCACTGCTCGGGGCGGTGCCCGTGCCGTTCGATGAGCTCGTGCATGAGCCGCACGTTTGCCGTGCGCCCCGACATCACATGCAGAAGGTCGTCAAAGCCATGCAGGTCGAGCTGCGCTACCACGCTCGCGTGGCCTTGCTTGATCAGGAACTGCCGGGAGCCCGGCTCGAGCTCGTCCTTGAGAAGCGCGAACTCCCGCTCCGTGAGGTTGAAGCCCTCCGTGTATTCGCGGTGATCTGCCTCGGGGTTCGGAAACAGGATCTTGGTCGGTGTCTGCTCGACGATTGCACGCGCGATGCCGGAATCGAGCACGTGGCTCGTGCTCTGCGTGAAGGTAACGATGTTCGCGTTCCTCTTGCGCCAGGTCTCGAGCCCGTTCTTCGCAAAGTGCGCGAAGGCTGGATCAGCGAGCAGCTTCGCGAACTCGTCCATCCAGCACACGAGGGGCCGGCCGTCGACCATGCGATTGACGAGATGGAACAGATACATCGTGAGCGGCGCGCGCGTCGCCTCGTTGTCGAGAAAGTCGGTCACATCGAATCCCACCAGCGAATGTCCCCCGAGCATCGGCGCCACCTCGTCGTGCTCGTTGTCGAACACCCACGCATACTCGCCTGCCTCCGCAGCACACCATTTGCGCAGCCGCGCGTGCATTCCCTCGGAATCCGTCACGTCCAGGAACGAGGCCAGCCGCGACAGCCGGCGGAACCGGGCTTCCAGCCGCAGCGTGCCGCGCAGCGCCTGGTCGAGATCGTCCTCCTGCCGGGCGCTGAGCATGTCCTGCGGTGAGCGCAGCACGAGACGACGCAGCCACTGCCGCATGAACTCGACGTTGTCGGCCACACCGGCGTCGAGCTGCAGCGGGTTGCAGCCGGTCGGCACCCCGTTCTTCAGCGGCAGGTACTTTCCGCCGAGCGCCCGCACGAGGATGTGCAGCCCCTCGTCCTTGTCGAAGACGACCTGCGTCGCATCGAAGCGGTTGTGGATCGACACCAGGAAGAAGCCGAGCAGCGTGGTCTTGCCCGTGCCGACGGGGCCCACGCCCGTGACGTGACCGACGTCGCGCCGGCTGCCGCCATCGGCGCGCCGCGGGTCGCTCGCATGGAGCGAGAAGTAGTACGGGGAGCCGGCCCGGGTGACGAGCATCGCGAGCGCCTCGCCCCAGTAGTTGCCGGCCGCACGTCCGGTCGAATAGTTGTGGAACGGCGACATCGCCGCGAAATTGCGGCTCGTGACCGGGGCCTTGCGCGTTCGGTACGCGAAGTTGCCGGGAAGCTGCGCCCAGAATGCAGCCTCGAGCGCAAGGTCCTCGCGCGCCACTACCATGCCGGTGTCGCCGAGCAGGTAGCGCGCACGCGCGACATGGTCATTGAGCTGCTTCAGCCGCGCGCGGCCGTTCGCGTCGCCGGCTTCGTCGTCGCTGTCGGCGAGGACCTGCAGCGTGAGATGGTGGTCCCCGACGACGAAGCGGTTGCTCATCAGGTCGTCGAGCGCCTCCCTGAGCTCCTCCGCCTGCGACACGGCCACGTCGCCGGCGGCAGCCATGCGGTTGCACTGACGGCCCATCATGTCGGCGGCGGTGGCCTTGCCGAGGAAGGTAAAGCTCTGGGTCAGGACGAAGGCGAACGGGGCGGTGAGCAGCGCCGCAAACATGCCCGGCGCGGTCGGCGTCGGATATTCCTTGATCCCGAGGAAGGCACCCACCCGCGTCTGCGTGCCGCTGCGGTACTCCATGGCCTCGTTGCCGAAGAACGGGCGAGTCGTCGCGAGCACCTCGTCGAGCGGTGCGCGCGGCAAGGGCATGCGTTGCCATTCGCCGTTGACCAGCAGTCCATGGAACTCGAGCAGCGACGAGCAGCGCGTGTGGCGCCCGGGCCGCAGGTAGATGCCGAGCGGTTCCGGATCGTAGCGCTCGAGCGCGGCCACCAGTTCCTGGCGCTTCTTCGTGCATTCCTCGAGCGAGTCCGCGAGCTCGGCGCGCACCGCGTCGGGATCTGCCTTCTTGAGGAACCGCAGGGTCGCGTGTCCGATGCGCGTGGGCTGGGGGCGGAAGACGAGCGAGAGGTACAGCTCGTTGACCATCAGGCGCTCGCCGGCGATCTTGCGGCGGTAGCGATGCTCGACCTCGGCGGCAAAGCCGGGAAGCGTTCGCCCGAGCGGATACCCGGTCTCGCGCCGGCGGATCACGTGCGTCCAGAGCGCCAGGTTGGGCGAGGCGATGTTGCGCCACAGGATGTTGAGGCGTTCGTGCCAGCCGTTGAGATCCTCGTCGTCGGCGCATTCGAAGCTCACGCCCCCCAGGCGCAGCGTTTGTACGTAGTCGCCCGCACGGGTCTTCGCCACATGCGTGTCGAGATGGGCGAGCAGGGGGATCATGGATGCAGCGCTCGCCTCGCGTCGGAGCAGGCGTTGTTTCCTGAGCAGCGGGGGCATGGCGCTCTCCAGCTAGATCCGGATGTCGGCCGGCGAATGGCGTCGGCGGCCCTGCGCGTCAGGCAGGTCGAGCACCAGCGGGCTGTAGCAGCTGGCCCGCCAATGGCGCAGATTGCCTGCGAGCCATGCCGGGCAGCGGGTTCGCCCCCAGAGCTGCAGCAGGTCGAAGGCGCGGGGTTCGTAGAGGCACCGCAGGTACAGCAGCCCGTGCACCGGCACGAAAGC
>CAMLCW010000105.1 GCA_946478645.1 uncultured Variovorax sp. | reverse complement strand
GCGACAGCCCCTCGGTGCCGCGCATCGAACGGAACTTCAGCTGCTCTTCACCCAGTGGCGTATGCGCCGTGACGACTCGCGCCATGAAAGTTGTCTCCTTGATGCATTCCTTGATGCTTTCTTATGCTTCCGAGAACTCGTACTGAAAGTCGTCCCCTGCCGCCGACAGCCGTACGCCCGCCAGCTTGCGCGCGCTGACCGTGGCGCCGATGACCTCCTCGCTGAGCCGCGGAAGGATGGTGTGCGTGAGGATCGCGTCGATCATCCGGCCGCCCGACTCGATGGCGGTGCAGCGGCGCGCCACCAGTTCGACGGCGCTGGCGTCGTAGGCGAGCGCGATGCCGTGGTTCGCCTGCAGGCGCGCCGCGATGCGGTCGAGCTGAAGCCGGATGATGCGATGCAATGCATCGGCCTGCAACGGGTAATAGGGCACGACGACGAGGCGCCCGAGCAGCGCCGGCGCGAACACCTTGAGCAGCGGCTCGCGCAGCGCCTGCGCGAGCGGCTCGGGGTCGGGGCGCAAGGTCGGGTCTTCGCACAGCTGCATGACCAGGTCGGTGCCGACGTTCGAGGTCATGATGATCACGGTGTTGCGGAAGTCGATGTGGCGGCCCTCGCCGTCTTCCATCCAGCCCTTGTCGAACACCTGGAAGAAGATCTCGTGCACGTCGGGGTGCGCCTTCTCGATCTCGTCGAGCAGCACCACACTGTAGGGACGCCGGCGCACGGCCTCGGTCAGCACGCCGCCTTCGCCGTAGCCCACGTAGCCCGGCGGCGCGCCCTTGAGCGTGGAGACGGTGTGCGACTCCTGGAACTCGCTCATGTTGATGGTGACGAGGTTCTGCTCGCCGCCGTAGAGCGCCTCCGACAGCGCGAGCGCGGTCTCGGTCTTGCCCACGCCCGAGGGGCCGCAGAGCAGGAAAACGCCGACGGGCTTGTTCGGGTTGTCGAGCCGCGCGCGTGCGGTGCGGATGCGCCGCGAGATGGTTTCGAGCGCATCGGGCTGCGCCACGACGCGCGCCGACAAGGTTTCCGCGAGCCGCAGCACCGATTGCGCATCGTCGCGCACCATGCGCCCGATCGGGATGCCGGTCCAGTCGGCGACCACGGTGGCGATGGCCTGCGCATCGACCGCCGCGAGGATCAGCGGCGACTCGCCCTGCAGTTGCGCGAGCTGGTCCTGAGCCTGGTCGAGTTCGGCGCGGATCTGCTCGGGCGTACGCTCCGGTCCGGCATCGGCCTCTGCCTCGGTTTCGTCTTCATCGCCCTCGGCCTGCACCGGCACGGCCGCGGGCGCGAGCTGCTGGCGCAGCGCGACGATGCGCTCGACCAGCGCCGCCTCTTCCACGCGCCGCGCTTCGAGCAGCGCGAGTTCGGCCTCGGCCGCGGCCACCTCGGCCGCGATGGCGTCGACCCGCTTCGCCTCACCGACGCCGATGGCCGCCTCGCGTCCCGCAATGCCCGACTCGATGCCCAGCACCTCGATGCGGCGCTGCAGGTCTTCGATCGCGGCCGGCAGCGCATGCTGGCTCAGCGCGACGCGCGCGCAGGCCGTGTCGAGCAGGCTCACCGCCTTGTCGGGCAGCTGGCGCGCGGGGATGTAGCGGTGCGACAGGCTCACAGCGGCCTCGAGCGCGGCGTCGAGGATCAGCACGCCGTGGTGCTTCTCGAGTTCGGCCGAGATGCCGCGCAGCATCACCACCGCCTTCGGCTCGGTGGGCTCGTGCACCTGGATGGTCTGGAAGCGCCGCGTCAGCGCCGGGTCCTTCTCGATGTACTTCTTGTACTCCGACCAGGTGGTGGCGCCGATGGTGCGCAGGTTGCCGCGCGCGAGCGCGGGCTTCAGCAGGTTGGCCGCGTCGCCGGTGCCGGCGGTGCCGCCCGCGCCCACCAGCGTGTGCACCTCGTCGACGAACAGCACGATCGGCTTCGGGCTCTTCTCGACCTCGTCGATCACCTGGCGCAGCCGCTGCTCGAACTCGCCCTTCACGCCCGCGCCGGCCTGCAGCAGCGTCGGGTCGAGCACCCAGAGCGACACGTCCTTCAGCGAGGGCGGCACGTCGCCCGCGGCGAGCCGCGACGCCAAGCCTTCGACCACCGCGGTCTTGCCGACGCCCGCCTCGCCGGTGAGCAGCGGATTGTTCTGGCGCCGGCGCATCAGGATGTCGATGATCTGGCGGATCTCGTCGTCGCGGCCGTAGACCGGATCGAGCTCGCCCGCGCGCGCCTTGGCCGTGAGATCGCTCGCGTACTTGGCGAGCGCGGAGCCGCCCGCTGCAGCGCCGTCGCCGGGCTGCGCGGCCGGGGCACCGGCGCCATGTACGGCGGCCGACGCGGCGGCGTCGAAGTCGTCCTCGGGCGAGCCTTCGGTCCAGGCCGGAAGTTGCGCGATCAGCACGTCGGGCACGAGCTTGTCGAACTCGCGCGAGATGCCCGAAAGCACCTGCCGCAGCCCCGGCGTCTTGACCATGCCCGCGAGCAGGTGGCCGCCGCGGATCGAGCTGGCCTCGAAGCGCAGGCTCGCATACACCCATGCGCGTTCGACCGCGTGGTCCACGTGCTCGGAGATGTCGCTGATCGAGGTCGCGCCGTGCGGCAGCCGGTCGAGCGCGCGCACCAGGTCCTGCTCGACCGCATCGAGGTTGAGGCCCGCGCGCTTGACGATGCGCAGCAGGTCGCTGTCCTGCAGCTGCAGGATCTGGTGCAGCCAGTGCACCAGCTCGACATAGGCATTGCCGCGCAGCTTGGCGAACGCGGTGGCGGTCTCCAATGCCTTGTAGAGCATCGGATTCAATTTCGAGAAGAGCGAGACGCGGCGGATGTCGGTCATACCTGGGAGAAAGAAGCCGTGGAAGCCGCGGTCTGGGCGGCCGTGGCGGAGCGTGAAGACGAGAGCGCTTCGGGCGCGAAGAGCATGTCGCCCGCGTCGGTGTCGGACAGGCGTTCGCCGAGCCAGCTGCCCCAGCCGAGCCGCTGGTCGCCGCCGAGCTGCATGCCGCGCGCCTCGGGCTTCTGCAGCACGAGCCGCAGCTCCCAGGCGAACTCGATGCCGATGTACTGGCGCACCCAGTCGATCAGCTGCTGCAATCGCGGGCTGCCCGGCAGGAAGGCGCGGAACGCCTCCAGCGAGAGCGGGCCGAGCTCGAGGCGGAACTTGCTTTGCGCGTCGCGCACCGCCAGGCCGATGGTGGCGCCGCCGCCGAGCTGGTGGTTGCGCCCGAACAGGCCGATGCGGCTGACCTGCCGCTCGTCGAGCATGACCCAGTCGCTCACGAATTCGTCGACCCGCACCGGCACATCGAAGTACAGCCGCAGGATCTGGATCAGGCCCTCGGGGTTGCGCGTCTGGCGCACCAGGTGCCCGGCCATGTGGGTGCGCGCATGGTCGGCGATGCGGTCGCGCTGCTTGAGGCCCGGCTGCCCCATGTTCATGAGGCTCGCAACGTAGTCGACGAAGCGATGGCCGTCGGGCCGGTCGAGGCTGTTGACCGACTGCGCATCGGCCCAGGCGCGGTAGAACAGCAGGATCAGCCGGTGATGGAACAGGTCGGCAAAAGCGCTCAGCGTGTGGTCGCTGTGATGCCGCTTGCGTTCTCGCGCGTACTCGGTCAGGTGCAGCGGCAGCGGCCCGTTGGGCCCGAACAGCCCGAAGCCGTAGATCGAGATGCGCGGCGGGCCGTCGCCGTCGAGGTCGACGCCCGAGACGTTCGATGGCGCGAAGGCCATCGACGGCTCCTGGCCCAGGCGCAGCGGCTCGTCGAGCGGACGCGGCGCGCGGCCCAGCAGCGGATGCCCGCCCTGTGCGTCGAGCCGGCGCAGCAGCATGAAGAGGTCGTGCTCGAAAGGCTGCTCGACGAGGCGAGCCCAGAGCACCGGATCGGACTCGGCGGTTCCGCGGCGCACCGGGGCGGCGGCGGCACGCTCGGCCCCGGCCCACGCTTCTTCGCTTTCGCCCGCGCGGTCCGCCTCGCCTTCGTGGGTTTGCGCGAGGTTCATACCGTCGGCCGCCGTCCGATGCGCGGCGCCCAGCGCGCGATCTCGCCGCGCTGCAGGCTTTCGAGCGAGAACTCGGTGAACGCGTTGAGCGACACATGCCGGCTGAAGAACTGCTCGAGCACCGCGCCGAAGAGGTACGGGCTCGCGCCCGAGAAGGCGACCTCGTCGATCTTGAGCGCGATCTCGACGCCGCGGCCGAACACGATCGGCCCCGGCTCCGGCAGGCGCCGGAACACGGGCGCGAGCGCCATCGAGCGCACGCCCTGGATCTGCCGGCGCACGGCCGGGTCGGCCAGGTTGCCGTAGAGGTCGAGCATCTCGCGCAGCGCGGCCGCGCCCTGCGCCGCATCGACATCGGTCAGGCTCAGGTAGTTGAGCCCGAGGTGGCTGATGAGGCGCCAGGTGAGCGCACCCTCCGCCAGCGCGGGATACGGCCGCGAAGGCCCGCGCAGGATGCGCACCGCGCGCACCGGCGCCGACACGCGCAGCGTGAAGTCCGACTCCAGCCCCGTGGGCAGCAAGAGCGGCAGGTCGCGGTTGGTGCACAGCGCATCGATCGTGATGTGCCGCAGGCTGTGCGGGAACGGCGCATCGTGCTGGTCGACCAGCGACACGTACACCTCGCTGCCGGTGTAGCTGGTGCGCGTGCCCTGCGCGCGGGCGCGGTCCGACACCAGGCGCGGCTCGCGGCGCAGCGAGAAGTACGCGCCGAAGTCGCCGTCGTCGGCCGCGAAGGAGCCCAGGAAGGGCCTGAACTCGCGCTCCTCCGAGCCGCTCGCCATGTGGCCCGTGACGCGTTCCACGGTGAAGATCTCGAAGTCGCGCGGGCGCGTGCGGTCGATCACCGCATGGTGCTCGTGCTGCCCCGGACCGACCGGGATGCGGTCGCTGCGCCGCGGCACCAGGTTGATGATCGGCGTGCAGAACAGAGAGAAGTGGCGCGCATCGACCAGCCGCTCGAGTTCGGCGTCGGCGCGGTCGAGCAGGATCACGATCTCCATCGTGGTGCCGCCCATCGCCGCAGCCGCGGCGCGCAGGTTCTTCACGCTGAAGAACAGGTAGCGGTCGGGGAACGCGAAGTACTCGTGCAGCAGCCGGTAGCCCTGGAACGAGCGCGCGTCGTAGGGCAGCAGCGACTGGTCCGGGTCGAAGCCCTCGTGGCGCACGGCCTCGTCGCCGAGCGGCACGATGCGCGCCGTGCTGCCGGGCCCGCTGCGGCAGACGGCGCCCACGCCGTGGTGCACCGCGAGCTCGAGCACGCGCAGCGCATGCAGCTCGGCGCCCGAGAGAAAGAACTCGAGCCGGTCGATCGGCATCTCGGAGAACCTGGCGCCGCCCACGGCCTCGAGCTTGATGGTGAGCGCACTTTTGGCCTGCCGTGCCACGAGCGGCATCGCATGCGCGATCTCGGCGGGCACCGGGCCGATACCGGCCTCGGCAACCTTGATCGGCCAGAGCGTGACCGCGTGGCCGGTGCGGAATTCGCAGGCGGTCTGCTCGCCCTTGATCATGCGGCCGCGCAGCAGTGTGTGGCGCGGCAGTTCGTAGCCGGCCTTGAGCGAGCCCTCGTTGAGGTTGCCGTCGATCTGCACCACGGCCATCGCGGGCAGGGGCGCGAGGAAGTTGGGGTACACCACCTCGAGCAGCCGCTGCGAGAAGCGCGGGAACTCCGCGTCCATCTTGAGCTGGATGCGCGCGGTGAGAAAGCTGAAGCCTTCGAGCAGACGCTCGACGTACGGGTCGCTGACCTCGATGCCGCGCATGCCCAGGCGCCCCGCGATCTTGGGATAGCGCTCGGCGAACTCGGCCCCGAGCTCGTGCATGTAGGTGAGCTCGCGGTTGTAGTAGTCGAGGAGCCGCGCGTCCATCACAACCCTCCCGTCGGCCGCAGCACCATGTGCCCGCTTTCAAGATCCAGCTCGGAGCGCAGGATGAACTCGATCGGATACGGCACCGACCAGAGCGTGCCGCGGATCTCGAGCGCCAGCAGGTTGTGGTGTTCGAGGTCGTTCGCGTCGGTGACGCAGCGCACGTCGATGCTGTCCTTCATGATGCGCGGCTCGAAGTCGATGATGGCGGCGCGGATCGCGGCCTCGACGTCGGCGAAATCGACCTCGGACATGCGACCGCCGGCCCAGCCGCGCACGCCGTAGTTGACCACCGAGCGGCGCGCACGCGGCAGCGCATTGATCTGGTGGCCGGCGCCGAAGTTGGTGGTGTTGAGCAGCCATTGCAGGTCGCGCAGCACCGAGTCGCGCAGCAGCTTGCCGCTCATGAGGAACGCGCCCGCGCGCTCCTGGCGGCTCTGCGGCTGCCGGTCGGTCAGGCGGTCGAGCAGCACCGGCTGCAGGCGGTCGCGTGCAACGCTTTCCTGCGGATCGCCGTCGCCTTCGGGGGTCGGACGGCTGGCGGGCAGCACGGCGCTCACTGGACCACGCGCTCCCCGTCGCCGGCAGCGGCAGCATCGGCCAGCTCGATCTGGCGGATGTCGAGCAGCGAATGGTCGCCCGCCTCGCTGATCAGCGTGCGCTGGCCGACGCCGGCGTACTGCGCCTCGCCCGCGAGCGGCAGCCAGTCGGTGCGGCGGCCCAGCACGGCTTCGTCGTCCTGCGCATCGAGCGCGCCCGGGTAGCGTACGGGCACCAGGCCGTTGAGTCCGCGGCCGTCCTGCAGCTCGATCATGGCGGGCGCCCACAGCAGGTCGACCAGGTGCTCTGGACGCGAGAACTTGATGCGGCGCACCGCCGGCAGCGGCAGCCAGGCATAGCCCGAAGGCGTGAGCAGTTCCAGCACGGCGCCAAGGCGTGCATCGCCGTCGCAGAGCCAGGCGAACGCGCTGCGCTGCACCGGCTCGCCGTCGATGGCCTGCAGCGCGCGCGCGTCGCTGCGGTCCACCACCGACAGGGTGCCCGCGAGCGCGGGTGCGGCCTGCCGCGCGGCCTCGCGCAGGCGGGCGGCCTCGGCTGCCTGTTCGGGCGGCAGCGCGGCGGCGGCGAGCAGGTCGTCGACCCATTCGCCGCGGCCGTCGATCACGGCCGGCGCAGGGCCGCCGCGGTTCCAGAATTCGGTGCGCTGGCGCTCGGCCACGAGCGCCATGGCGCAGGTGGCGCTGGCGGGCGCGAACGCGGGGTCGATCTTCGCGGCCAGCTTGAGCTGGTCTTCAGCCCGCTGCCATTCGCCCCGGAGCGCCAGGAAATGGCACAGCGCAAGGCGCAGGCTGGCGTCCTGGGGACTCGCGCGGATCTGCCGCTGTACCCCTTCGGTGTGCTCGGCCACGGAGCGCTCGCCCAGCACTGCAAACCCATCGCCCATGAAACGTCCTCATTGACTCGCACGCGGCCCACGAGAGGGGGCCGCCGGGTGGCACATATAGATGAAGAGGCCGGCCGCGGCGCGCCGCGATCGGTGCGGCGCACGCAAGGCCGGCCTGGCAGGAAGGCGGCGGTCAGCCTTCCTTGTTTTCCTTGATGTTCCAGGCCAGCACGGTCTCGGCGCCCTTGCCGCCCTTGTCGGTCTGCTCCCAGTACTGCTGCTTGACCTTGGCGGCCTGGAAGGCGTATTGCACCAGCACCGCCTCATTGCCCTGCTCGGCCGTGTACTGCACGGAGGTGACGAGCACTTCCTCGAGCGTGACGCGCGTGTACTCGATCTGCGAGCCGCCGGCCTTGCACACCGACACCTCGACCTTGCTCAGGTGCTTGCCGCTCGCGCAGTTCTTGAGCACCGACGGCGCCGCCTTGTCGATGCGCGCGATCACCTGCAGGTCGTTGAAACTGGCCTTGCCGACCCCGCCGCCGCCGCCGCTGACCATGTTGCCGGGCTGCGTCGCTCCCCATGCGAACGAGGTGATATCCGTCCACTCCTTGTGGTTCGAGTCTTTGGATTCGCCGTTCGCGCCCTCTACGCGCATGAACATGTCTACTGCCATGGTGAAACCCCCAAAGTTATTGTTGCCCGATCACGGGACACGGTTGAACTAGCTGCTGTCCTTCTTGTTGGACGGCAGCTTCGAAACCAGCCGCAACGACACCGTCAGCCCTTCGAGCTGATAGTGCGGCCGGAGAAAAAACTTGGCGGCGTAGTAGCCGGGGTTGTCCTCGATCGACTCGACCTGCACTTCGGCCGCGGCGAGCGGCTTCATGGCCTTGGTGTCCTGCGACGAGGTGCCGGGGCTGCCGTCCACGTAGTTCATGATCCAGTCGTTGAGCCAGCGCTCCATGTCCTCGCGCTCGCGGAACGAGCCGATCTTGTCGCGCACGATGCACTTCAGGTAGTGCGCGAAGCGGCAGCACGCGAACAGGTACGGCAGCCGTGCGGCGAGGTTGGCGTTGGCGGTGGCATCGGCGTCGTAGTACTCGGCCGGCTGCTGCAGCGACTGCGCGCCGATGAAGGCCGCGAAGTCGGAGTTCTTGCGGTGCACCAGCGGCATGAAGCCGTTCTTGGCCAGCTCGGCCTCGCGCCGGTCGCTGATCGCGATCTCGGTCGGGCACTTCATGTCCACGCCGCCGTCGTCGGTCGGGAAGGTGTGCGTGGGCAGGTTCTCGACCGCACCGCCCGACTCGACGCCGCGGATCGAGGTGCACCAGCCGAACTGCTTGAACGAGCGATTGATGTTCACGCCCATCGCATAGGCCGAGTTGGCCCAGGTGTAGCGGTTGTGCTGCGCCGAATCGGTCTCTTCCTCGAACTCGAACTCGTCCACCGGGTTGGTGCGCGCACCGTACGGCAGCCGCGCCAGGAAGCGCGGCATCGCCAGGCCGATGTAGCGCGCGTCTTCCGACTCGCGCAGCGAACGCCAGGCGGTGTGCTCGGTGTTCTGGAAGATCTTGGTCAGGTCGCGCGGATTCGAGAGCTCCTGCCACGAATCCATCTGCATCACCGTGGGCGAGGCGCCCGCGATGAACGGGCAGTGCGCGGCCGCGGCGATCTTGGCCATCTCGCCGAGCATCTCGACGTCGGGCGGGCTGTGGTCGAAGTGGAAGTCGCCGATCAGCGCGCCGAAGGGCTCGCCGCCGAACTGGCCGTACTCGGCCTCGTAGATCTTCTTGAACAGCGGGCTCTGGTCCCAGCCAATGCCCTTGTGGCGCTTGAGCGAGCGCGCCACTTCGCGCTTCGAAGCGCACATCACGCGGATCTTGAGCTGCTCGTCGGTCTCGGTGTTGTTGACGAGGTAGTGCAGGCCGCGCCATGCGCCTTCGAGTTGCTGGAAGTCCTCGTGGTGCAGGATCTGGTTGATCTGCTCCGAGAGCTTGCGGTCGATCTCGGTGATGATCGCCTGCACGGTGCGGTAGGCGTCGTTCGAGATGGTGACGGTGCTCTCCAGCGCCTGGACCGCGAGCGTCTTGACGGCGCTCTGCACCGCCTCGCGGGCCTGGTCGGTCTTGGGCTTGAACTCGCGCTGCAGGAGGTCGGAGAACTCGTTCGGCTCGAGCGCTTCGACGGTGGCCGGCGCGCGTGCTGCGGTTGTTGTCTGCTTGGGTGCGGTGCTCATGATGGCGGTCCTGCTTATTCGGAAGCGGTGCCGGGCGCGCCCGACTTCTCGTTGGCGGCCTCCACCGCCTTGGCCACGGCGGGGTTCGGCGCCGAGGCGAGCGACTTCAGCAGCTCGGGGTTCTGCAGCGCCTGCGCGATCAGCTGCTCGGCGCCGTTCTTGCCGTCCATGTAGGACAGCAGGTTCGACAGCTCGGTGCGCGCCTCGAGCAGGTGCTGGAGCGCGCCCACCTGGCGCGCGATGCGCGCCGGCGAGAAGTCGTCCATGCTGTCGAAGGTGATGTCGACGTTCATCTGGCCTTCACCGGTGAGCGTGTTGGGCACCTGGAACGCCACGCGCGGCTTGATGGCCTTCATGCGCTCGTCGAAGTTGTCGATGTCCACGGCCATGAAGTCGCGCTCGGCGAGGTCGGGCATCGGGTCGACCTGCTTGCCCGCGAGATCGGCGATCACGCCCATCACGAAGGGCAGCTGGATCTTGCGCTCGCTGCCGTAGATCTCGACGTCGTACTCGATCTGCACGCGCGGCGCCCGGTTGCGCGCAATGAACTTCTGCCCACTGTTTCTGACACGGTTGTCTGCCATAAAGCTTCCTCTTGAATCTCTTCAATGCGTGTTGATCGACCTTGACCGATGCTGCTGCCGCCGTGCGCAGGCGGCGCGAAGGCCGCCCATCATTCGACCGCCGAGCCCGCGCTCAGCGACCGCCCCGCCAGGCTTTCGATCTTCTGCACGCCCTCGGGCACGAGCTCTTCGATGATCTGGAAGAAATTGAGGTCCAGCAGCCGCTGCGCACGCCGGATCAGCATCGGCGCCGGATGGCTGGGTTCGGTGCGTTCCAGGTACTGGCACGCTTTTTCCAACAGCACATGCACATCATCACGGCCCGATATTTCAATCTCTTGAATGTTCGCCTTGCGCCCGCCGGCGGCCGCGCCCTGCGGCCCCGCGCCCGCTGCCGGTGCCGAAGCCTGCAGGCCCTGCGCATCCGCATCGGCGGCAGCGGCGCCCGGGGCGGCGGACGGATCCGGCTGCGCCTGCTCGGGCAACAGCTGGACCACGGTCCGCAGCGAGCGCTCCAGGCGCGAGAAGTCGGGCGCCCAGCTCTGGCCGAGCGCGCGCTCCGCGGTCTCGCGGATGCGCTGCAGCAATTCGAGCGCCGCATGCAGCGCCAGCACCGGTGCCGCGGCCTTCTCCTGCGCGCGGCGCGCCACTTCCCTGAGCCGGGCGATGCCGCCCGGATAGTCGATCTGGTCGGCCTTGCTCGAATCGAGCAGCGCCTCGACCTGGCGCAGGCTCATCGATGCGCCGCCGTCGTCGAGCAGCTTCGCATCGCGCACGCTGCGCCCGAGGCCTTCGGCCTCGGCCAGTGCGGCCAGCGCATTCATGCGCGGCAGCGGATCCTCGAAGCCGTCGTCGACCACGCGCGGATGCACCTCGTCCCAGAACTTGCGCAACACGCCGTCGACCACGCGCAGCCCGTCCACGTAGCCCGGCAGGCCGCGGCTCTCGGTCCATGCCAGCGCCAGCAGCACCAGCACGCGCAGGTCGAGCGTGCGCTGGCAGAGCTGCCGCGCGATGCGTTCGACGCGGGCCCAGTCGGGCGGCTCGGCCGGGATGATGGTGGAGCCGAACTGCTGTTCGCGCTTGCCCGTCGCCGCTTGCTGCAGGGCCAGAAATTCGGGGTCGTACTCGAGGTCTTCACCACACGGAAGCGGACCGTCGACTGGCGACTGCAGTAGTTCGATCTCGCTGGGCGGCAACCTCTGTCTCCCGTGTTACTTCATTAACAGGCGGGTATCTTGAGGGGAATGAGAACAATGGTCAACCGCAACAGATTGCAACCTGCGGTCAATGAATCACAAAGGAGTACAACTCCTTTGAACTCGTAGAAGTAACGCTTACAGCAGCCCGCGACCCGCCAGATTGCGCATCAGCGCGCTTAAGCCGAAAGTCCACCGCGGTGCCTGGTCGGCATGCACGACGCGATTGACCAGGGTACCCAGTTCGGGCGCCGAAATGCGAACCTTGTCACCGACCACGTGGGTGAAACCCTGGCCCGGTCCATGGCGGTCCTGGGTCGGCGCGAACATGGTGCCGAGGAACAGCATCAAGCCGTCGGGATAGTCGTGGTGCACGCCGATGGCCTGTGACACGAGGTCGAGCGGATCGCGGCTGATCTTCGCGAGCGAGCTCGAGCCTTCGAGCACGAAGCCCTCGGGGCCGCGCACTTCGAGCGCCACGGTGATGCGCCGCACGTCGTCGATGCCGAAGTGCGCATCGAACAGGCGGATGAACGGGCCGATGGCGCAGGAGGCGTTGTTGTCCTTGGCCTTGCCGAGCAGCAGCGCGCTGCGGCCTTCGAAGTCGCGCAGGTTCACGTCGTTGCCGAGCGCCGCGCCCAGCGTCTGGCCGCGGCTGTTGACGGCGAGCACCACCTCGGGCTCGGGGTTGTTCCAGACCGAGGCGGCATGGATGCCGATGTCGGCGCCGGTGCCCACCGACGAGAGCACGGGCGCCTTGGTGAAGATCTCGGCGTCGGGGCCGATGCCCACTTCGAGGTACTGCGACCACGCGCCCTGCGCGATCAGCACTTCCTTGACCTTGGCGGCTTCGGCCGAGCCGGGCACGATGCCCGCGAGGTTGTCGCCGAGCACACCGCCGAGCGCCGCGCGCGTGGCTTCGGCCCGCAAGGCGTCGCCGCGCGCCTGTTCCTCGATCACGCGCTCCAGCAGGCTCTCGACGAAGGTCACGCCGCTGGCCTTGACGGCCTGCAGGTCGCAGGGCGCGAGCAGCCAGGGCTTCGCTTCGTCGCGCGCGACGCTGCCGTCGCTGTTGGCGACGGTGTCGGCGAGCGACGCGATGCGCGGTGCCTTGCCTGCTTGTACTGCGCGCTGCACGGCGTCGGCGGGCGAGGCGTCGGCTTCGAGCAGGTCGGTCATCGTCGGTGCCACTTGCGAAAGATCGTGCAGGCCGCCGTCATGGACCGCGACCAGCACCGGGCCGACGCCCGGTTGCCAGATGCGGCCGACGAGCGTGGCGCGGGCGGCGTCTTGCGGAAGGGTCGAGGAGGGGTCGAGGTCTAGGGGCATGGGTCGTCTCTGCGTGTGGGTAGGGTGGACGGGATCGTAGCGCTGTGGCTTGTCGGGGGCCGCTGGGTGCGGACTTCCGGACGCAGAGGACGCGAAGGTTTCGCAGAGGACGCGAAAGGAACAGCCAAGAAGGAAGGAAGGAAGGAAGGAAGGAAGAAATTTGATTTTTCTTTTCTGCGACCTCTGCGTAGCTTTTGTATTTCTTCTGCGTCCGGTTGTCCGTATTCGGCTGTCCGCATTCGACGGCCTCGTTCAATGCCCCCGCGCCGCCCGCACGCGCGCCACCTGGGCCGGCAGGTCTTGCCATGCGGGCTCCTGCGGCGCGAAGCGCGCGCGCATGTAGCCGGCGAGTTCGGCGATCTGGCGGTCGTCGAGGGCGTCGCGGAAGGCGGGCATGAAGCCGATGTCGCGGCTCGCGGGTTCGCGCACGCCGTCGAGGATCGTGCGCAGCAGGTTGTCCGGCTTCGCGCTCGTGAGGTTGCTGTTGAGCGCGAGCGGCGTGTTCACGCCCAGCAGCGTGGGGCCGTCGCCGTCGTGGTGGCAGGCGGCGCAGGCGCTGTCGAACATGCGCTGCGCAGGGCCGAGCAATTGGCCCTGCGTGCGTGCGGCGGTCTCGACGACGTGCCGGGCCTGTGCGCTGGCCCCGGCCTCGGGTACCGGCGCGGGATTGAACGACGCGAGGTAGGTCGCCATCGCGCGAATGTCTTCGTCGGGCACCGCGGTGAGTTCGCGCACAACCTCGGCCATCGGGCCGCCCGCAATGCCGTGGCGCGGCGAGTGGCCATTGCGCAGGTAGCGGTAGAGCGACTCGGCATCCCACGGCATCGCGGACTTCGACACGCCCGTGAGCGGCGGCGCCTCCCAGCCGTCGACCATCGCGCCCGACAGGAAGGCGCTGCCGCTTTGCTCCGCGCCCATGGCATTGCGCGGCGTGTGGCAGGCGCCGCAATGGCCGACGCCGTTTACGAGGTAGGCGCC